>NZ_JAJNQM010000158.1:0-1405 GCF_022227785.1 Ectothiorhodospira lacustris
CAATGTCGTCAATTTAGGCCATCACCCCCGGCAATGGATTGATATATCTTGATTTTCTAGGGTTGGACCGCCCTGGCCGGATCATCTCTTGATCTTGGATGATCCATTGGAACAGATCCAGGATGGATTTTTCTGAATTGTCTGCTGACCAGAGCGAGAAGAACCGGTCACGGAACTTGAGCAGAGTGGCCCGGAAGTTGATGCGGTATTCCCTGGAGCGTCCGGTCGTTCGCGATGTCGCCACCGGCTGAGACAGGGCGGCGCTGATGGCTGCCAGCGTGAGAGTCAGGAATCGGGCGTAGATTTCCTGGTACACGCCTAACCGGCTATGGGTGCGGAAGCGTTCGACCTGAAGCCAGGTTTTGAAGGCTTTGTAGGATTCCTCAACGCCCCAGCGCTCGGCGTAGAGGGATTTGAACAGATGGGCCGGGTGGGTCTGTGTATCAAGCAGGCTGGTCGCCAGGATCTCGATGTGTCCCTGACCCAGATCGACCCGGATCAGGCGTAGCGTCAGGGGTTGGTCACAGACCTCCAGGGCGGCGCAGTCACTGCGCATCGTGGCGCTGGGTGTCCACAGAATCACGGTCTCCGTCTCGCCGGAGGCAACGAATTGGGTGACCTGGGTAGTGAAATTCAGGGTCAGTCGGGCACAAAAAGCCACTTGGGCATGGCGATGGGCAGCGAACAGGGCAAATGAGGGGAAACCACGGTCATAGATGGCCAGATCGTCAGTTCGCAAACCACTGAGCAGGCGTTCGGCCAGGAAACGTTCTCCCATGTACACCGGTGAAAGCTCACAACTCAGCGGCACACGGGTCAGGACATCCTGGTGGCTGACCAACAGGGCCATCGGTCGCCGGGTTTTGGTCTGGTTGCCCTGGGTGCCAAACTCATCGGCCAGGTCGTCGTTGAGTGGCAGTCGTATCTTGGTGCCATCCACGGCGACAAGCCGATAGCCCATCCAGCGGCGGGGTGTCTGCACCGCATGGAAGGTGTTCACGGCCTGCTGCTGCAGGCTGACCAGGGCTTCATAGGGAAACTTTTGGCAGGCTTTGGACACCGCTTGCTTGGTGACACTGGCCTCCTCTCCCAAGTCGCGAAACAGCTTGTCAATGCCGAACTGGAGAGAAGGGACCGCGCCGGAGAGGAAGAACAGCACCATGCGCTTGAAGGTCAGCGAGCGTTGCCGGGAGAAATCCCGGGGGTGGTAACAGTGCTCCCGGATGAACGTGGGATCACTCACCGAGGAGTCGATACGGTTAAGAATTATTCTCATAAAGGCAAGCGGGTTTCTGAAGTGCCGTCAACAAGTTTTTCATGATTTGAATATCTCCAGCCTTGCCGTGAATTGCTTTTATTTTAACAAAATCATACGGTTATTGTTTTTTTTAAGTTGACGGTATTG
>NZ_JAJNQM010000159.1:0-1386 GCF_022227785.1 Ectothiorhodospira lacustris
CCATTTTCAATCATTTTCAGATAACGGTCATTATCAGCCTTTAAATCAAGAATGGCTCTTTTAATTTCCTGAACCTCATTAATTTCCACATAATCCAACTCTGTTATTCTCAATTCTGAACAAGATATTTCTGACCCTAATATTGCTGGCACTCCTGCATGCCAGGCGTTTATCAGTTTACTAGCAGGCTTATGATATGAGTTACTACTTAAGTCCTTTCTAACCGAAACAACCAAATCAACGGATGAATAGTCATTCCAGTGAGTGAAGTGAGACATCACCCCCCCACCCCATGAACTGGTATCGAGATCCCAGATAAGATTATTATCTTTCATAAAACACAACCATTCTTTAGTATGAAACCAAGGATGAAGGTTTCCAATATCACCTTTATAACCAATAGTTTTAACATTTGATCTTGAAACATCTCTCTTTAGAAGATTTGGCTGCGGCCAGTGTGGAATAAAGCAACAACGAGCATCTTTTGCGCTCCATTGGTTTTGCACAACCTCAAAGTCTGCATAGAGCTGGGGAGGCCTGTCTGCTCGAAAGCACACTATTAATATCGCATCGCTGCAGGCAGGATGAGTTAAAAGGCTATGAAGATCATCTGCATGGCAACAAACCACACCACGCTCCGGCGGGACATGAACAGCTTTGACATTATAACCACGGCTTCGAAGTTGAAGATAAGTCTGTGAGCACCAGCACTTTACGCCAGTAGTGAAATAATGCCAGTCTCTATTGACATCTAAACATTCAAGGTCATTCAGCAATACTTGACTTTTAAAATAAAAATATACCAAGCTCATTATAACGCACCCTATTTAACGGAACTTTCAGATTAAAACATTCCACCCATGAAAAAAATATCTATAATTATCCCAGCTTACAATGCAGAAGAATTTATTAGAAAATCCATAGAAAGCGCACTTAATCAAAATACTGAAGCAGACCTTGAAATCATTGTTATAAATGATGGCTCTACGGACAACACAGAACGTGAAGCAAAATCCTATCTACCAAAGATAAAGTACATTTCCACAGAAAACAGAGGGGTCTCCGCAGCCAGGAATTTAGGGATCATGAATGCTACCGGTGATTTCATATGCTTTCTTGATGCAGATGACACATGGCACCCAAACAAACTTAAAATCCAGCTCGAATTATTCAAAAACCATCCTGAATTAGGCACTGTTATTTGTGATGAAAGACATATTGACCGCGCAGAGAAAGTCATCCTTGCTTCATTTTTTCAGACCCATCCCATGCTTCAGGAGATCGAAGATTCAAAACCGCATCTCTCAAAACCCATATCCTGCCTCATAAAAGCCAGCCTATTCCCAACGTCTGGAGTCATGACAAGAAGTGAAATACTGCGGAAAG
>NZ_JAJNQM010000016.1:0-51354 GCF_022227785.1 Ectothiorhodospira lacustris
AGTGCGCGCACCAGACGGGTGCCCAGGGTCAGGCGCGCCCCTTCCGCCATGGCCGCCGCAGCCTTGCCGATGGCCACCAGATGGATCGGGTCCCGCCCCTTGAGCCGCCCCAGGGCACGACGAACCACCGTGCCGCCATGGACTGCTTCCAATGCGGCATGGAAACAGTGCTGCAAGCAGTCTCGATCACGCATCGGCGGACAATGGCAGCCTCAGCACAGGCTATCCAGTCCGCGGGCCAGATCCGCCTGGATATCCGTCGGGTCTTCCAGCCCCACGGCCACCCGTACCAGCCCTTCAACAATCCCCTGCTCCACCCGCTGCTCGGGCGTGATGCGTCCGTGAGTGGTGGTGGCAGGATGGGTGATGGTGGTCTTGGCATCTCCCAGGTTGGCGGTGATGGAGAGCATTTGCGTGCTGTCGATCACCCGCCAGGCCGCCTCCCGGCCCCCCTTCACCTCGAAGGCGACAATGCCGCCGAAGGCGGCCTGCTGACGGGCAGCCAGGGCATGCTGGGGATGGGAGGCCAGACCGGGATAATGCACCCTCTCCACCGCCGGATGCTTCTCCAGCCAGTGGGCCAGGGTCAGGGCGGATGCGCTATGGGCACGCATGCGCAGGGGCAGGGTTTCCAGCCCCTTGTGAAAGACCCAGGCATTGAAGGGGCTCATGGTGGGACCGGCAGTACGCAAGAAACCGAAAACCTCTTTGCCCACCCGTTCCGCATCTCCGACCACGGCGCCACCCACGCAACGGCCCTGGCCATCCAGATACTTGGTGGCAGAATGGATCACCAGATCCGCCCCCAGGCTCAGGGGACGCTGCAGGACCGGGGTACAAAAACAGTTATCCACCGCCAGCAGGCAGTCGTGGGTATGGGCCAATTCCGCCAGGGCACGGATGTCCACCAGTTCGGTGAGCGGATTGGAGGGAGTCTCGGCGAACAGCATCCGGGTATTGGGGCGCAGGACCCGCGCCCAGGCCTCCAGATCCGACAGGGGCACATAACTGACCTCGATACCGAAGCGGGTGAGGTAATTGCTGAACAGGTTGGTGGTGGAACCGAACACGGACCGGGACGAGATGATGTGGTCCCCCGCCCTGAGCAGGGACAGACAGGTGGACAGGATCGCCGACATGCCGGACGCCGTGGCCACGCAGGCCTCCCCCCCTTCCAGGGCAGCCAGGCGGTCCTGAAAGGCACGTACCGTGGGATTGGTGAAGCGGGCGTAGATATTACCCGGCGTCTCGCCGGCAAACCGGGCCGCCGCCTCCGCGGCACTGGCGAAGACGAAGCTGGAGGTGGCGAAGATGGGATCGGAATGTTCCTGTTCAGCCGTGCGGGTCTGACCGGCGCGAACGGCCAGGGTATCGAAACCGGGACGACGGGAACCGGAAGTATCCAGAGGATGGGACATGGGCACTCCTGTAACACCCGCCCCGTCGGGCAAAGAAAAAGACCCGCCAAAGCAGGTCGTCACCCGCTTTAGCCGTATTTCTTGAGCGCCCGCAAGCTGGAATCAAATCGGCGCTGTCCACCTGCCTGAATGCATCGGGAACCGGCTACAGGGCAAGGGATTCCCTTGATTCTGGAAAAACGATTGCGAAGTGTCAATGCCTGGGCTTGCCCGTCAGCGACATGGACAGGACTTCATCAGCCCAATGGCCCGCTTCCAGCATGGCCTCGCTGATGTCGGTGGTGGACAGTCCGGCACAGCCTGCCGCCTCGATATCGCCCTGCTCGCAGGCCCGGGCACAAGCCAGTGCCTCGGCCATTTCCCCCGTCCCCCGGAGCAAGGCTGCCTTGACCGCATCCCCCAGGGGCAACGGCTGAATGATCTGCTCCAGGGGGCGCTCCATGATCAGATCCAGGGCGGAGAACAGGCCACAGGTGAAGTAGTTTTCCACCGGACCCAGGCCGGCGCGGCGGGCCAGGCCCTCGCACAGGGCAGCCCGCTCCAAGGCCAGCTGCACCAATCCCGCCGGACGATCCGCCAATCCTCGTATCACCAGCATGCAGGCCCAGGTAGCCAGCTTGCGGCGTCCCAGGATCAGGATGGCCCGGGCCAGGGAATCCACCTCCCGGCTCAGACCGAAGAACGGCGAGTTGATCAGCCGCAGCAGTTTGACCGCCAGACCGGCATCCTGAGCGATGAGATGCTGCAACTGGTGGACATCCAGGGCCGGGTCCTGCAGACCGGCCAGCAAGCGCACTACGGTGAGCTTTCCGGCCTCCAGGCCGATCGCCTTGAAGAGCCGTGGACGGCTGAGAAAATAGCCCTGAAAATAGTGGAAACCCAGATCACGAAGAAACTCATAATCCTCCAGGGATTCCACCTTTTCAGCCACGATGCTCACATCATGGCGGGAAAGCAATCGGTGGACAGACCGCAGCTCGTCCGGCCTGGCCCGGGCCGTATCCACCTTCACCTGGTGCACCGCGGGCAGGAGACGGTCCCCGGCACCGCCGGGGACATAATCGTCCAGGGCCAGGATATAGCCCCTGCCGGCCAGTCGCTTGAGGGTCTCCAGGGTGGCTTCATCCCCCGGCAGGTCGGGCGGCAGGTCCACGATCAGCCGCCCGGCGGGCACGTTCAGGGATTCCAACTCCCTGAGCAGGCGCGGGGTCATATTGATGGCCGCCAGACGGGAGCCGACGAGGGTATCAAGACCGATTTCGCCGAAGACGCTCAAAATGACATGGGAGGTCGCCGCATCGCTGCCGGTGGCCGACCGGAGGCTGGATGCGGAACGGAACAGCAGCTCATAGGCATAGACACCCAGTTGCCGGTTGTAGATGGGTTGCCGGGCGATATAGGTGCTGTCGCTGTTTGAAGCCGCCTTTTCCATTGATTCGTAGACTTCCGCTGCTGATCCTCGCCAAAGGGGGACGGTGTCTCTCTCCCTACACGGCCACCACCTGCACCCGATCATGCACGCGGCAGAGCAGATCATAACCGATGGTCTGCGCCGCCGCCGCCACTTCATCCACCGGCAACCCTTCGCCCCAGAGCGTGACCACGTCCCCCACCTGGACCGTCTCCAAATCGGTCAGATCCACGGTGATCATGTCCATGGAGACGCGGCCGATCAGCGGCACCCGCTGCCCGCGCACCAGCACCGGAGTACCGGTGGGGGCATGGCGAGGGTAGCCGTCGGCGTAGCCGATGGCCGCCACCCCCACCCGGGTAGGCCGCTCGCAGCGCCAGGTGGCGCCGTAACCCACGGTTTCTCCCGGCGTCAGGGTGTGAATAGCAATCAGCCGGGTACTCAAGGTCATCACCGGGCGCAACCCCAGGCCGGCAGCCCGGGCATCTGCCAGCGGTGAGCTCCCATAGAGCATGATGCCGGGACGAACCCAGTCGGCGTGGGCCTCGGGAAGGGCCAGGATGGCAGCGGAGTTGGCCAGACTGCGCTCACCGGGCAGATGGCGGGTGGCCGCCTCGAACCGGGCCAGCTGGGCGGCATTTTCCGGCCGCCCGGGTTCGTCGGCGCAGGCCAGGTGGGTCATCAGACCGGGCACCGCCGTCACGTTCGGATCAGAGATCAGGGCCGCCACCAGATCGGAGGCGCGCAGCGGGGAAAAGCCCAGGCGTCCCATGCCGGTATCCAGTTTCAGCCAGACCCGTACCGGGCGATGCAGACGGGTGCCTGACAACAGGTGCAACTGGCTGTCCTCATGCACGCTCACGGCCACGTCCAGCTGGGAGGCGGCGCGCAGATCCCGCTCGTCCTTGAAGCCCTGCAAGGCGAGGATGGGCTGATGATACCCGGCCTCTCGCAGGGCTGCGGCCTCATCCAGACAGGAGACCGCCAGGGCATCCACCCAAGGTGCCAGGCATTCAGCCACCCGGAGCATGCCGTGGCCATAGGCCTCGGCCTTGATCACGGCCATGACGCGGCTGCCGGGAGCCGCTTCCCGGACCCGGGCCAGATTGGCCGGCAGATGACCGAGGCACAGGCGCGCCGAGGCGGTTCTTTTCACTAGAAACCCTCGTTGGAATAGATTTCGGGCACGTAGTTTTCGAAGCGGGTGTACTGGCCCAGAAAGGTCAGCCGCACGGCACCGATGGGGCCGTTACGCTGTTTGGCGATGATGATCTCCGCGGTGCCCTTGTCCGGGCTGTCATCGTTATAGACCTCATCCCGGTAGATGAAGACGATGAGATCTGCATCCTGTTCGATGGCGCCGGATTCACGCAGATCCGACATCACCGGGCGTTTGTTGGGTCGCTGTTCCAGGCCGCGATTGAGCTGGGAAAGGGCGATCACGGGGACCCCCATTTCCTTGGCCAGGGCCTTGAGACCACGGGAGATCTCGGAAATCTCGTTGGTTCGGTTCTCCGAACTGCCGGGCACCTGCATCAACTGCAGGTAGTCCACCACGATGAGGCTGAGCTGCTTGTGTTCGCGCATCAGACGGCGGCAGCGGGAACGCAGGTCGGAAGGAGACAACGCCGGGCTGTCGTCGATATACAGCTGTGCCTCGGACAGCATGGACACGGCACTGGAAAAACGTGGCCAATCGTCATCCTCCAGACGCCCGGTACGCAGACGCTGCTGATTGATCCGTCCCAGCGAGGAGAGCAGACGCATGGACAGCTGCTCACCGGGCATTTCCATACTGAACACCGCCACCGGCGACTTCTGCTTCAGCGCCGCATATTCGGCGATATTCATCGCGAAGGTGGTGTTATGGACACAAAAATCCTCGGCAATGAAGTTGTGCGTACCCTCTACCGTCAGGTCATAGACCTGATGTTCACCCTGATAGTCGATGGAGACGACTTCATCCCAGTAAATATCTGAAGTTGACAGACTGGCCAAATAGCCATCATCAAGAATCCCCGCCAACCGCCCGGCGCGGACACGGGAAATCCCTCTGCTTCCCCTGCCCCCCAGGTGAGGGTTGAAACCGGGCGGGCATTCCAGCCCTGCCTGCTGATGCCATTCACGCCAGCTCTTTTCACCCTTTCTAGCCAGCACATAGGTATTCACACTCAGAGGCAATGTATCCAGATTGGTATGCGGACGCTTGTTCGCCAATAGCGCATCCAGCTTCGCCAAGGCAACTTCCTTACCGAAGATGCCGATCTCACGAATGAAACGACGCAGGCTTTCCTGATCCAGGACCTCCAGTTCCATGGGTGAACGCCGTAACCTCGGATAGGCGTTTTTCTTGATCCGCACCTTGCTCAGAATACCGAACCGAAGCAGCAAGTGCTGTACCCCCCGGACCAGAAGAGGACTGGAAGAAGCATAGCTGATACGCCCCTGCCCATTGGCCTGAACAAAGGCGCTGCCATCGCAGGCAAACAGACGATTGATGAACAGGGCCAAGGAGTCTCGTTCCAGGGTATAAATGACGCTAGGGATATCCTTTTCCAGCGCCGAGCACCCCCATAGACCATGTCTTTCAAGAAAGCGACGCACCGGATTAGGGCTGTTTTTCGAAACATGTTCGTGAGCATCCACACCAAGATCCGCGGGTGACAAGGACAACACATCACACAAGCGTTCGAAGTGGATACCCATGGGCATGGACTGCCCGGATCGCCAATAACTGACCGTGGCCTTGCTAACCCCCAAAACTCGGGCCAGGTAATCCCCAGTGATTTCAAAATCGGACTGCACACGTCTCAGGGCAGAAGCAAAACGTGCCCGTGCCTGAATCAGATAATCCCGATCACGACTGACACGCATGGAGGGAGCACGGGTCATATCGGCGATGAGTTTGCAAGTCATACCGGCAAAACCACTCACTGCATCAGTAAAATCTTCACGCAGGCGAGGGCTCGTGTTGGTAAAAATCGGGCATGTCTGGGTGGTACCCCCATCACCGATAAAATACGCCAGTGTCTTCACTTCATGACTCGGCATCCATGTCTTCCCAAACACTGGAATACAGCGGGGCACCGCGACCTTCTCCCCCACTTGAATCTCCCCCAATGGCCGCCAACCCGATCCGGTGAGGAAGGGGTGGGTCAGGGTTGTGGAAATCTCGCGCCCACTGGCGGTCCGGACCCGATAGACAGGCTTGATGCCGTCATCCACGAAAGCCGTGGCCTGCCCCTTGCGCAAGCGAAAATCCTCCCCCAGGGTCAGCAAATCCGCCTGACGGCGAGCCACCCGCTCATCGATGGTTACCAAGGCGCCGGTCTGCGGATCGACCAGCCTGGACCCGGCCATGATGCACTTGCCCATTGACGGTCGTCCCGCTACGATCACCAGGTCCCCTGCCTGCAGGCCGGAGGTCATCTCGTCGAAGTCGTCATAGCCCGTAGACAGGCCGGTGATGGGGTTGTCCCGCTCGAAGAGCAGCTCGATGTGCTCCACCGTGGACTTGAGCAGGGTACGCATGCCGCGAAAACCCTGACGGTTGCGCGCACCCTGCTCGGCAATCTCGAACACCCGGCGCTCTGCCTCGTCCAGCAGTTCGCGGCTCTCCCTGCCCTGGGCATTGAACCCGCTGTCGGCGATGCCCGTGCCCACACTGATGAGCTGACGCAGCACCGAACGCTCGCGCACGATATCCGCATAGGCGCGGATGTTGGCGGCACTGGGGGTGTCCTTGGCCAGCAGGCCCAGATAGGCCAGGCCACCGGCCTCTTCCAGCTCGCCGTGGGCCTCCAGGCGTTCGGAAATGGTCACCACATCGAAGGGGGCCTGGCGGTTGGCCAGCTCGGCGATGGTACGGAAAATCAGGCGATGATCATGACGATAGAAATCCACCTCGGCCACATGGTCGGAGACCGTGTCCCAGGCATCGTTTTCCAGCATCAGGCCACCGAGCACGGCCTGCTCGGCTTCGATGGAATGGGGGGGGATCTTGAGGGCTTCGGTCCCGTTGCGGGACGCGGCGGTGCGGGGCTTTTCGGGCATGGTCAGGGTACCAATCGACGCGACGACAGACGCTCGGACCTGTCTTGATCACCCCGGACCCGGACCGGTTCCGGCATGGGTCCCGCGGGGCATAAAGCCCCGCGGGCGGGGCGGCATTACTCTTCCACACCGACCACGACCACCTTCACGGTGGCGTTGACATCGGTGTGCAAGTGCACGGCTACTTCGAACTCGCCGGCCTGACGCAGCGGGCCTTCGGGCAGGCGCACTTCACGCTTTTCCAGTTCCACACCGGCTGCCTTGGCGGCGTCGGCGATGTCGTTGGTGCCCACGGAACCGAACAGCTTGCCTTCAGTGCCGGCACGGGCGCTGATGGTCAGGGTCATGGCTTCCAGCTTGGCCTGACGGGCCTGGGCGGCAGCCAGAGACTCGGCGGCGGTCTTTTCCAGCTCCGCACGACGGGCCTCGAACTCGGCAATGTTCGCCTCGGTGGCGAACTTGGCCTTGCCCTGGGGCAGCAGGTAGTTACGGGCGTAACCGGAGCGCACGCGCACCTTGTCACCCAGGCTTCCCAGGTTTTCCACCTTTTCGAGAAGAATCACTTCCATCGGTCTATACCTCAGTCAAAGATCAAATACGTTATCTGCCGGGAGGCACGGGATGCGCAGGCATCAGGGACTGTCATTACCCGCGTGCGCAATCCGTCCACGAAGATCCACAAAGCTGTCCACCATCCCCAGCGTGGCCAGGACGACCATCATCTGCGGCAGGGCAAAGGCCATCACCACATAGGTCATCACCAGCCACAGGCGACTCAGGTTCAGCTTGCGATTGATCCCGTGGATCACCGCCAGCCCGTGCAGGAAAAAGGCGGCCAGAAATACCAGAGACAACTCGAACATCAGGGTCATGCCGGCAAACAGCCCCAGGACCAGCAACACCAGCAGCAGGATGGCCGGGACCCGGCCCATGCTCAGCTGCTGAAACTCCTGGGCAAAACCGCCGGGGTTGTAGAGCACCGATTGCCAGTAGCGGGCCAGCACCAGGGAGAGCGACAGCGCCAGCAGGGAGACGGCGGCCAGCATGCCCGTCATCACCGCAGCGGCCTGTCTGAAAGCCTCTTCCCGCTCCAGGGTACTCATGCCCGACTGGTCGAACAGCGGACCGACGGTCTGCTGCAGCACCGTGTACCACATCTGCGTGATGTCGGGTACGGACAGGTGGAGCATCAGCACCACACCGCAGCCGATGACGATGCCGGTGACCAGCGTGACGGCCCAGGACACCGTGCTTCGCAGCACAGCGGCCAAGGCCAGGGCCGGTATCCACTGCACCAGGGCGGTCACCAGACCCACCACCGGCGACAGGCCGGCAATCCAGCCGATCAGTCCCACCACCACCGCAGCCAAGACCACCACCGCCAGGGCCTGTTGCGGCCCCACACGCAGGGTCACCAGGGCCACGGCGGCACTGCTGAGCAGCGCCAGGGGCGGAATCAGCAGGCCGATCACACCAAAGCCGACGGTTGCGGTCACTGCCCGCAGCCGGCTTTGCATGATGAATGATGCCAGTTGCCTCATGGTCTCATGCACCCGCGCCCTGGGGCGCGGATGCCTGCCGTCCTCAGTGGTTGTCGGAGTACGGCAGCAAGGCCAGGAAGCGGGCGCGCTTGATGGCGGTGGCCAGCTGACGCTGATAGCGGGCGCTGGTGCCGGTGATGCGGCTGGGCACGATCTTGCCGGTTTCGGTGACGTAGTTCTTCAGGGTGTTCAGGTCCTTGTAGTCGATGAACTCGACCCCTTCGGCACTGAAACGGCAATACTTACGACGACGGAAAAAACGGGACATGGTCTATCCTCGGAATGAATCAGGTGAACAGTGGCTCAGTTCGCGGCAGCGGACGGACGATCATCATCGGCATCGTCGTCATCGCTATCGTCGGAGAAGGAGGAAGATGAGCTGCTGTCATCGTCATCCCGGTTCTTGGCCAGAGGGGAAACCTCGGTGAAGGCACGATCCATGCGCATCACCAGGTGACGGATCACGGCGTCGTTGAAACGGAAGGCGCTGACCAGTTCTTCCAGGGCGTTTTCCGGGCACTCCACGTTCATCAGCACGTAGTGAGCCTTGTGCAGCTTCTGGATCGGGTAGGCCAGCTGACGGCGGCCCCAGTCTTCCAGGCGATGGATCTCACCCTCGGCCCCTTCGATGATGCCGCGATAGCGCTCCATCATGGCGGGTACCTGTTCACTCTGGTCCGGGTGGACCATGAATACGATCTCGTAATGACGCATCTTTGATTTCCTTGCGGGTGACAGCCTCCCGACCAGCGGTGAGGCAAGGTGGATCTCCGGAGATACCCCGGAAAGGAGCGGAATCTTAGCCGTTCGGGGCGGTGGAAGCAATCCGGCGCTGCCGCACCGCCTCATACAGACACACCCCCGCCGCCACTGACACGTTCAGGCTCTCCACCCGTCCCAGCATAGGCAGCTTCACCAGGGCGTCACACCGCTCCATGGTCAGACGCCGCATGCCCTTGCCTTCCGCCCCCAGCACCAGGGCGGTGGGGCCGGCAAGATCGGCGCCATACAGATCCCCGGTGGCCTCGCCACTGGTTCCCACGATCCACAGATGGAACTCCTCCTTGAGCAGATCCAGGGTGCGCGCCAGGTTGGTGACCTGGATGAAGGGCACGCTTTCGGCGGCTCCGGAGGCCACCTTGCGTACCACCGGGGTCAACCCTGCGGCCCGGTCCCGGGGCGCGATCACGGCGGTGACACCCGCCCCGTCCGCGGTACGCAGACAGGCCCCCAGATTATGGGGATCGGTCACCCCGTCCAGCACCAGCAACAGCGGCGCCGTGCCGCTGCCCTCCAGCCCCAAAAGCAGATCGGGCAGATCCCGTTCCCCGAGGGCGGCCACCGGCTCCACCATCGCGATGACACCCTGATGACGGGCATCGCCGACGACGGCGTCCAGCTCGCGCCGCGCCACCCGGCACACGCTCACCCGGGCCTGGGCGGCCAGATCCAGTAGGGCCTGCATGCGCCCGTCCACCCGCCCTTCCTGAACACGCAACTCCTGCACCCGAGCCGGGGCGCGACGCAGCATGGCATCCACCGCATGCAGGCCGAATACACACTCACTGGCAGCCATGTCTCACTCCGGACGCTTGCGCCGACGGCGACGGGAAGATTTGGCCTTCTCGCCGGACTCAGACTCGACCTGCCCGGCTTCAGCCGGCAGTGCCGGGGCCGGTGCGGCCTTGGCAGCCTTGGGGGCCGAGTTGACGGCTGACGTGTCATCCTTCTTGCGCGGCCGCTTGCCGGCGGTGGGTGGGGACGATACCACCGCCTCCTGCGGCACCGGGGTGTCCGCCGTCTTCCTGTTCGACCGACGGCGGCGACGCCCTGAAGCAGGCGCCGGCTCACCGGCTTCATCCGCTGCAGCGGACGGGGCGGTTACGGTTGCCGCCTCTGATTCCGGCTTGCGCCCCTTGCGTCGACGGTTGCGGCCCGACTTACGGCCCTCGCCGTCCTCACTCCGGCCACGCTTTTCCCCCGGACCGGACTCCTCCGGCACGAAGTCGATCTTGCGCTCATCCAGATCCACCCGGGCCACCTTCACCCGTACCGGATCACCGAGACGATACACCCGGCCGCTGCGCTCACCGCTCAGGCGATGGCCTGCCGGATCGAAATGGTAATAGTCGTTGGACAGGCTGGTGACATGCACCAGGCCTTCCACGTAGATATCCTTGAGTTCGATGAACAGACCGAAAGAGGTCACGCTGGTCACCACTCCGTCGAAGACCTCGCCCACCTTGTCCAACATGTACTCGCACTTGAGCCAGGCCGTCACATCCCAGGAGGCCTCGTCCGCCCGGCGCTCGCGCATGGAACAGCTTTCGCCCAGGGCCACCATGTCGATATGGGCATAGCAGAAGTCCTTGGGCTTCCCTCCGTCCAGCACATGATGGATGGCCCGGTGCACCAGCAGGTCCGGATAGCGGCGAATGGGCGAGGTGAAGTGCAGGTATTCCTCGTGGGCCAGACCGAAATGCCCCAGGTTATCCGGTGCATAGACCGCCTGAGATAGGGATCGCAGTAGCGCGGTCTGCACCAGCCGGGCATCGGGCCGTGCCTTCACCTGCTCCAGCAGGGCCGAGAAATCCGCCGGCGTGGGCTCATCGCCCCCGCGCAGAGACAGGCCCAACTCCCCCAGAAAGCGACGCAAGTCCTCCAGCTTGGAAGGCTTGGGTCCCTCATGCACCCGGTACAGGGTGGGCATGCGCTTGCGCTTGAGGAACCCGGCCGTGGCCACGTTGGCGGCGATCATGCACTCTTCAATGATCTTGTGGGCGTCGTTGCGCTCATAGGCCACGATGCGCTCGATCTTGCGATCCGCGCCGAAGAGGATGCGGGTTTCCGTGGTCTCAAAGTCCACCGTGCCCCGGGTGTCCCGCGCCTTGCGTAGCAGCTTGTAAAGGCCGTAAAGGTCTTCCAGGTGCGGCACCAGGGATTCGCGACGGCGAATGGTCTCGGCCTTCTGCTCGACCAGGATCTCGGCCACCTCCGTATAGGTGAGGCGGGCATGGGAGCGCATCACCGCCTGATGGAACTTGGCATCCTTGATGCGGCCTCGGGAGTTGATGGTCATCTCGCAGGCCAGGCAGAGGCGGTCCACCTCCGGATTCAGGGAGCACAGGCCGTTGGACAGCACCTCCGGCAGCATGGGGATGACCCGCTCGGGGAAATAGACGGACGTGCCCCGGTGGCGGGCCTCCATGTCCAGGGGATCCCCCGGCCGCACATAGTAAGCCACGTCGGCGATGGCCACCCAGAGCTTGTAGCCCCGGCGACCGAGGGACTCGCAATAGACGGCATCGTCAAAATCCCGGGAGTCCTCCCCGTCGATGGTCACCAGGGGCATGTCCCGCAGATCCAGGCGCCATTCACTAGCCTCCCGGGGCACCTTGTCGGAAAAACCCTTGATCGCTTCCTGCACCGCATCGGGCCATTCGAACGGCAGGCCATGGGCGCGCACGGCGATGTCGATCTCCATGCCGGGGGCCATGTGCTCCCCCAGCACCTCGATAACCTCGCCGATGGGACGGGTGCGCTTGGTGGGCTGTTCCTTGATGCGGACCGTGACGATCTGGCCGGGTCGGGCCTCGCCCATGCACTCCGGCGGAATGAGGACATCCAGGGGCATGCGCTTGTTGTCGGGGGCCACGAAACCGATCCCTCCTTCCATGGCCAGACGCCCCACTACCGTTTCGGTATTGCGCTCCAGCACCTCAATGATGGCCCCTTCCCGACGCCCACGCCGATCGATGCCGATAACCCGGGCCACCGCCCGGTCGCCATGGATGAGGGCGCGCATCTGGCGAGGGGACAGGAACAGGTCCTCGCCCGGCTCGTCGGGCACCAGGAAACCGAAACCGTCCGGGTGACCGATGATGCGGCCGCGCACCAGATCGGACTGATTGACCGGCAGCCAGCCGCCGGCGCGGTTGCAGACCAGCTGACCGTCTCGCTCCATGGCGCGCAGGCGACGGCGCAGGGCTTCCTGATCCACTTCCTCTTCCAGACCCAGGCGACGGGCCAGGGGATCAAAACTGATGGGACCATCCGACTGGTCAACCACCTGCAGGATCAGCTCTCGACTGGGTATGGGCCGTTCGTACTTGCGGGCTTCGCGTTCGAAATGGGGATCTTGGGTCAAACTCTTTTTCTTTTTTGTCATGTAGTGGCCGATAAATTTTTTAGCGGAAGTGTTGACAACGCTTCCGGCGGGTACTAATATTGCGCCTTCAGTTGAGACGCAAGAGCAATACGCTTCTCACTGGAATTGCCGAGGTGGCGGAATTGGTAGACGCGCTAGTTTCAGGTATTAGTGGGGGAGACCCCGTGGAGGTTCAAGTCCTCTCCTCGGCACCAAAATTGATTTCCACAAATGGCCCGCTTGATGCGGGCCATTTGCGTTTTCAAGCGCCGGATTGTACGCCCTTTCCGCCGGAAAACCCAGCCCGGTCGCGATGGCCGGGCAAGACACAGACCGGCCATCCGGCGGCGAAGTTGTCGTTCCAGTGTCATGCGCACACGCGGCTGGCCCCTCTCGCGACGTCAGGGCGACAGAGGCATATCGCGCCAAAATCCATCAACCCAGCAGCAAAAAGATCAGGATGGCAACCCCTCCCAGCAGGGCGACGACCGACATGATGATCATGAGCCACCACATCAACATGTCCATCGGACCCGGCGCTCGGCAGATCGGACCTGCCCGCTCCTCCCGAGTCCGGGACTGAGCCGGGGTTCTTCGTCCGCCGAGCCTGCCCATGACCGGAAACCACATGGCGGGGGCTGTGTCAGTCCAGCGCCAGTGCCGATTCCGGCAAGGTCTGGCCACCGTCCACCACCAGGGTCTGGCCGGTGATGTAGCGCGCCTTTTCCGAAGCCAGGAACAGCATGGCCCAGGCCACGTCCTCCGGCTCTCCCAGGTAACCCATGGGGATGGATGCCTCCATCCGGCGCAGGTATTCCGGCCCCACGTCCTTCAAACCTTCGGTGCGGATATTCCCCGGCAGCACCGCATTGATGGTGACGTTATCACGGGCATATTCCAGGGCCGCCGAACGCATGAAGCCCAGCATCCCCGCCTTGCTGGCGCCGTAGTGCGCCCAGCCGGGGAAGCCCGTCATGGGTCCGGTGATGGAGGACGTGAGCAGGATGCGGCCGCTCTGCTGGCGTCGCATGGCCCAGGCGACGGATTTAACGCAGAAAAACACCCCCTTGAGGTTCACGGACATCACCCGATCCCATTCGGATTCACTCATGTTCTCGATGGTGGCCGAAGGGAAGATCCCCGCGTTGGCCACCAGGATGTCCACGCTGCCGAAATGGGACATGGCTTCACCGATCATGGCCTCCGCATCGGCGCGCTTGCTCACATCCGCCTGACAGGCCACGGCCTGACCGCCGTCTTCCTCGATCAGGGCCACCGTGGCCCGAGCAGCGGCCAAGTCCAGGTCCGAGACCAGGACACGAGCACCCTCGGCGGCGAAGACCCGCGCAATGGTGCGACCGATCCCCTTGCCTGCCCCGGTGACCACCGTACTGCGATCCTGAACCCTGTCGACCATGGACATACCTCCTGATTGACTGAAATCACGGAACCACTTCCCCCGCCGGGAGTGGGGAGGGCCAGAGATAAAGGGGAGTCCGGACGGCAGCGCCACCGGGACTCCCCTGCCCTTTATTGGAAAGGATGACGCATCAAAATGGTCTGATCCCGGTCAGGACCGGTGGAGATGATGTCCACCGGGATGCCGGCGATCGCCTGGATGCGCTCCAGATAGGCACGGGCGTTGGGGGGCAAGCGGTCGTATTCGGTGATCCCCAGGGTGGATTCCTGCCAGCCGGGCATCTCTTCGTACACCGGTTCGCACTCGGCATAGGATTCGGCGCCGGCCGGCGGTTCGGTGACCATCGTGTCGCCGCAACGGTAACCCACACAGATCTGCAGGGACTCCAGGCCGTCGAGCACATCCAGCTTGGTGATGCACAGTCCGCTGATGCTGTTGATGGAGACGGCCCGCTTCAGAGCCACGGCGTCGAACCAGCCGCAGCGACGGGGACGACCGGTGGTGGAACCGAACTCATGCCCTCGCCGGGCCAGGTGCTCACCCATGGTATCGAACAGTTCGGTGGGGAACGGACCAGCGCCCACACGGGTGGTGTAGGCCTTGGTGATCCCCAGCACGTAGTCCAGATCCAGCGGACCCACGCCGCTGCCGGTGCAGACGCCGCCGGCGGTGGTGTTGGAGGAGGTCACGAAGGGATAGGTGCCGTGATCCACATCCAGCAAGGTGCCCTGGGCGCCCTCGAACATCACCGACGCCCCCTCGTTGCGCAGGATACGCAGACGCTCCGGCACATCGATCACCAGAGGCTTGAGCTGCTCGCCCATGGCCAGGGACTCCTCCAGCACCTGCTGGAAGTCGATGGTGTCGGTGTGGAAATAATGCTTCAGCACGAAGTTGTGGTAGTTAAGCACTTCACCCAGCTTGGCGGCGAAGCGATCCCGGTGGAACAGGTCCCCCAAACGCAGACCGCGGCGGGCGACCTTGTCCTCGTAGGCCGGACCGATGCCGCGACCGGTGGTGCCGATGGCGGAGGCGCCGCGGGCCTTTTCCCGGGCCTGGTCCAGGCTGACGTGAAACGGCAGAATCAGCTGGCAGGATTCGGACAGGCGCAGACGCTCACGCACCGGCACGCCGTTTTCTTCCAGCATGGCCATTTCCTTGAGCAGAGCCTCGGGGGAGAGCACCACGCCGTTGCCGATCATGCACTCCACCCCTTCCCGCAAAATGCCGGAGGGGATCAGGTGCAGCACCGTCTTCTTGCCTTCGATCACCAGAGTATGACCGGCGTTGTGCCCCCCCTGGAACCGCACCACGGCGGCGGCCTTTTCGGTGAGCAGGTCCACGACCTTACCCTTGCCTTCATCGCCCCACTGACTGCCCAGGACTACCACGAATTTGCTCATGTTCAAGCGTCCACCACTGTCCACTGATTGTTTGTCTTGACCAGCACCCGGTCACAGCCCAGGGCCACTGCATCGTTATCCTGCCCATCCAAGCCCTGGATCACCCGCTCCCCCCGGCGACGCAGGTCGCCGATGGTGTCGACCAAGTCCAGGTCCGGGTCCGCCGGTGCCAGGATGCCTCCCGGCGCGGCACTTTCCGGGCACCGGGACAGGCGTACCAGGGTCTTAAGATCGGCGCTGAAACCGGTGGCGGGACGGGCACGCCCGAAGACGCGCCCGATGTCGTCATAGCGACCGCCGCGGGCCACCTCCTGGCCATTGCCGGGCAGATAGGCGGCAAAGACCAGGCCGGTGTGATAGTGATAACCCCGCAACTCTGCCAGATCCACATGCAAAGTCACACCCGGATGGGAGGCCCGCATCGCCCGCGCCAGGTGTTCCAGCGTGTCCAGGGCGATCATCACCGCATCGTCGGCACCGGCCAGCTCGGCACGGGCACAGTCCAGAGTGTCCCGGTCGCCGTTCAGATCCGCCAGGGCGCCCAGGCGCCGACGCTGATCCACGCCGATCGGGAGCTGATTCAGGCAGTCCCGGATCTCCGGCAGCGCCTTGCGCTGCAACAGATCGAACAGGCGGGTCTCCTGCTCCGGGTCCAGCCCCGCGTCGGCAGCCAGGCTACGGAAGATGCCCACATGCCCCAAGTCCACGCAAGGGGTGTCCACCTCACAGACCGCCAAGGTCTCCAGCATCAGGCGCAGGATCTCCACATCGCTGGCCAGACCGGCATGGCCGTACAGCTCGGCCCCCAACTGCAGCAGGCTGCGGGAACCGGCGAAGCCATCGGGACGAGTATGGAGCACGGTGCCCACATAGCACAGGCGGGTGACCCCCTCGCGCTTCAGACGATGGGCATCGATCCTGGCCACCTGGGGCGTCATGTCCGCACGCACACCCATGAGGCGACCGTTAAGCTGGTCGGTGAGCTTGAAGGTCTGCAGGTCCAGACCGTGGCCGGTGCCCGTGAGCAGGGACTCCAGATACTCCACGAAGGGTGGCATCACCAGCTCGTAGCCCCAGCCGTGATGGAGGTCAAGGATGCGGCGACGGCAGGTCTCCAGGCGCTCTGCCAGTGGCGGCAGGGCCTCCTCGATACCTTCCGGCAGAAGCCAGCGGTTGGAATCAGTCATGTCAACGGGTCGCTTGGATTGGCGTCGGGATGGTGAATGGCAAAAGGCCAAATGCGAGGCATTATAACCCGAGCCGGCCGGCATCACGAAAAATGCGGTTTCATGCCCGAACCCACCACAGGGCCAGGGCACCGATCAACAGGCTGAACAGACCGATCCCCCGCAACGCACTGTCGGGCAACTCGGCCACCTGCAACAGACCCCGGCGAAAGCCGGCGGGGTTGAGGAAGGGCAACAGGCCTTCGATGATCATGAGCAAGGCCAGTGCCGTCAGCAGATCGGACCACATAATGAGGGAAAGACCTCGCGATGATCAGCCCCGCCAGGGGGCCGGTAAGGATGTGACGCGGGTTGCCGGACGGCAAACGGCGGCCACGGGGGCCGCCGATGTCGATACTTCGTAAGAAACGGGATCAGTTCTCCCGAGTACTACGCATGCCCATGGGGTCCTGGAAGTAACGGAAGAACTCCGAATCCGGTTCCAGGACATAGAAGTTGTCCTTGCCCACCATGGTGTTGCGATAGGCCAGCAGGCTGCGATAGAAGGAGAAGAACTCCGCATCCTGCCCATAGGCCTGGGCATAGACCGCCGCGGAGGTGGCATCCCCTTCACCGCGGATCTGCTCCGCTTCCCGGTAGGCGTTGGCGATGATCACCGTGCGCTGACGGTCCGCATCCGCGCGGATGCGCTCCGACTGCTCCTGACCGCGGGCGCGGAAATCCTGGGCGATACGCTCACGCTCGGCGCGCATACGGCTGAACACCGACTCACTCACCTCGTCGGGCAGGTCCATGCGACGGATACGCACATCCACCAGGGATACCCCCAGTTCACTGGCGGTATCCAGGGCCTGCTGACGCACAGCCCCCATGATGGTGATACGGTCGCCGGACACCACCTGATCCAGGGTGTACTTGGCGAACTCGTTACGCATGCCGTCCCGCAGGATCTGGGCCATGCGGTCCTGAGCGTTGCGTTCGTCACCGCGGGTGGCGCGGAAGAATTGACCCACGTCGTCGATGCGCCACTTGGCATAGAAGTCGACGATGACGTTCTTGGCTTCGCTGGTGAGGAACCGATCCGGCGGGATGTCCAGGGTCATGATCCTGGCATCGAACTTGCGCACGTTGTTGACGATGGGAAACTTGAAATGCAGCCCCGGATCCAGATCCGTACGCTTGATTTCCCCCAGACTGAACACGATCACGCGTTCTCTCTCATCCACGGTGAAGGTGGACAGCCACACGACCAAGGCCGCAACGGCTAAACCAATCGCTGCGATCCTAAACATCAACGCACCTCCCGGGAACGGGGATCAGGCCGCTGCTGATTCAGGGGCTGCAGCGGCGCGGGACGGGTGGAGAGGGTGGACGGCGTGGAGCTGGCCGCGCGGGCATCCCGCAGGGCCTGGCCATCGCCACCCATGATCTTGTCCAGAGGCAGGAACAGGAGGTTGTTGCCGCCCTTCACGTCCACGAACACCTTGCTGGCGGATCCGAGCACCACCTCGGTGGTCTCGATGAAGAGACGCTCACGGGTCACTTCCGGCGCCCGCTGGTACTCGGTCAACAGCTGCGTGAAGCGGGATGCGTCACCCTCGGCCTGGGCCAGCACCTGATCCCGATAGGCCATGGCCTGTTCCATCAGGCGGGCCGCCTCGCCGCGGGCCCGGGGGAGCACGGTGTTGGCATAGGCCTCGGCCTCGTTACGGAAGCGCACTTCGTCCTCGCGGGCGCGGATGGCGTCGGCAAAGGCCTCCTGTACCGGCTCCGGCGGCTGGGCCTGCTGCATGCTCACGGCGGTCACGGCGATGCCGACGCCGTAGCTGTCCAGGGCCTCCTGGATGACGACGCGGGCGGAAGAAGCCACCTCACCACGACCGGCGCCCAGGATGAACTCCAGGGTGCTCTTGCCGATGCGCTCACGAATGGCGGATTCCATCACCTGACGGGCGGTGGAGTCCGGGTTGCGCACATTGAACAGGAAACGCTCCGGGTCCATCACGCGGTACTGGACGGCGATGTCCACATCGATGATGTTTTCATCACTGGTGAGCATCAGAGCCCGGTGCTGGATGGAACGGATGCTGTCGATGTCGACGATCTGAACCCGCTCGACGGGATAGGGCAGATGCCAGTTGGGACCCGGGGTGGCCACGGACTGGAAAGCGCCAAAGCGCAGCACCACGCCCCGCTCACCTTCACTGACGATGTAAAAGCCGGAGGCCAGCCAGATCACCAGCGCCAGGATGGCGGCCAAACTGATGCCGGCCGAGGCGTGCTTGCCCATGCCGCCACCGTTGCCGCCGTCACCACCACCACCGCCGAAGACGGCGCCCAGCTTGTTGGACAGTTTTTTCAGGACCTCATCCAGATCCGGTGGCCCCTGGTTGCCGCCGCCGCGGTTGCCACCGCCGCCGCCACCACCCCAGGGGTCTTTGCTGTTGTTTCCTGGTTCGTTCCAGGGCATGAGCTGACTCCGTTAATAAAACGCGATCAAGCGACTGATGATAACAGGAAAGGCCCGTATATCAGGCGTACAAACCGTCCATTCTAGTCATCCAGTAGTGTCGGTGTGAACCCGCCCCCCCGAAAAAGTTCCTCCAGGCGCCGCCGCGGCAGCCTGACCTTCAGGCGCAGCCCGCCGGTTTCGCTCACCTCTTCCGCCTCCACCGCCTCCAGGGCATAAAGGCCCGCCCGCTCCCGTCCGGCCTGGGGCGGCAGTTCCAACCACCCCTGGACGATGGACTCGGCGAAGTAATCCCCCAACCACTGCAGCAGCGCATCCACCCCCGCCCCGGTCTCGGCCGAGACCCAGGCCCGGGTGGGAACGCCGAGGGCACCCGGCTCAATGCGCGGCTCGGCGCCGGGAATGAGATCGATCTTGTTGAACACCAGCACCTGAGGGACATCCCTGGCGCCGATCTCCTCCAGTACCTCATCCACCTGCTGCAGGTAGATGTCCCGCTCGACAGCATGGGCATCCACCACGTGCACCAGCAGTGCCGCCTCCCGGGTTTCGGTGAGGGTGGCGCGAAAAGCCGCCACCAGGTCATGGGGCAGATGGCGCACGAAGCCCACCGTATCCGCGAGGATGATGCGCTGCTGCGAGGGCAGATTCACCCGCCGCAAGGTCGGATCCAGGGTGGCAAACAGCTGGTCGGCGGCATAGACCCCGGCCTGGGTCAGGCGATTGAACAGGGTGGACTTGCCGGCGTTGGTGTAGCCCACCAGGGAAACGGTGGGGATCTCCGCCCGCCTGCGCGACTGCCTGCCCTGCTCCCGCTGCTGCTCCACCTTTTCCAGCCGTTTCTGGATCTGTTTGATGCGAACGCCCAGAAGCCGGCGGTCCGTTTCCAACTGGGTCTCACCGGGACCGCGCAGGCCGATACCGCCCTTCTGACGCTCCAGGTGAGTCCAGCCCCGCACCAGCCGGGTGGACATGTGGCGCAGCTGGGCCAACTCCACCTGCAGCTTGCCCTCGTGGGAGCGGGCACGCTGGGCAAAGATGTCCAGGATCAGGCCGGAACGGTCAAGCACCCGGCACTGGAACAGTCTTTCCAGGTTACGTTCCTGGCTTGGCGACAGGCTGTGGTCAAAGATGACCAGTTCCGCGCCATGGGCCACTACCAGATCCCGGACCTCTTCCGCCTTGCCGCTGCCGATGAAATAGCGGGAGTCGGGCGCCTTGCGGGTGCCGGTGACCAAGGCCATCGGATCAGCACCGGCGGAGCGAGCCAGTTCCTTGAATTCGGTGCAGTCGTCATCACCGTCCTGCGCGGGGAGGTCCACATGGACCAAAATGGCGCGCTCGCCACTGCGGGGTCTTTCGAACAAGTGGGGTTAAAACCTCCGTACCGATAAGTCGAGCACCCATCCCTCTCCTCTTCGGAGAAGGATGGGCGGCGGAATCAGTGATGGTCGTCCTGGTCGCCCTCATCCCCCGTGGACAGCTTGACCGGACGGGACGGCACGATGGTGGAAATGGCGTGCTTGTAGACCATCTGACTCACGCTGTTCTTGAGCAATACCACGAATTGGTCAAAAGAATCGATCTGTCCCTGCAGCTTGATGCCGTTGACCAGGTAGATGGAGACCGGAATGCGTTCCTTGCGAAGGGTATTGAGAAAGGGTTCTTGTAGCGTCTGCCCTTTTGACATGGTCTGCTCCCGGGTAATAGTCATCATTATTGTGTGTCGGCAAGGGGGCATGATGAACCCCGCCCCTTGTCGGATGGCCTGAGTCTAGCATACCGCCTGAGTCAAAAATCCCACGCCGATCCCGTTCCGAAACAGGCATGGATCGGCTCGCGGAGGTCCTTCAGGGCGTCAGATGCGCCTTCACCCGACCCAGCACCCCGGCGGGGTCCGCACGCTCCGGATCAAACACCTCCACGTCAGGGTAGCTTCGCAGCCAGGTCATCTGCCGCTTCGCCAGCTGACGGGTGGCGGTGATCGCCTGGGTGACCATGGCGTCATGATCGATCCGGCCCTCCAGATACTCCCAGACCTGGCGGTAGCCCACGGCCCGCATGGAAGGCAGGTCCACACTCAGGTCACCCCGCTCCCGCAGGGCACTGACCTCGTCCACCAGCCCCTGCCTGAGCATTTGACGGAAGCGAAGGGCAATCCGTTCCCTCAACCGGATACGATCCGGCGGCATCAGGGCCAGGCGCAGTACCCGCCACGGTAGCTGCGAGCATCGAGGGCCGCCATGGAACGAGGACAAGGGGGCGCCGGTGATACGGTAGACCTCCAGGGCCCGCTGCAGTCGCTGGGGGTCGTTGGGATGGATACGGGCCGCCGATACCGGGTCAACCCGGCCCAGTTCGCGATGCACCGCCTCCCAGCCCTGACTCAGCGCCAGGGCGTCGATCCCGGACCGGATGGCGGGATCTGCCTCCGGCAGGGTATCCAGGCCGAAGTCCAGGGCCCGAAAATAGAGCATGGTCCCCCCCACCAGCAGGGGCACCCGCCCCCTTGCTGCGATGTCTGCCATCAGCGCCAGGGCATCATCCCGGAACCGGGCGGCGGAATAGGCCTGGGCCGGGTCCAGGATATCCACCAGATGATGGGGCACCCGCGCAAGTACATCGGCGCCCGGCTTGGCCGTGCCCACGTCCATGCCCCGGTAGATCAGCGCCGAGTCCACGCTGACGATCTCCAGGGGCAGTGACTCGCACAAACGGATGGCGAGATCGGTCTTGCCGGTGGCCGTCGGCCCCATGAGGAAGATCGCCGGTGGGAGTGATGAGGCAACCATCATGTCAGCGGCCTCGCAGGAACAGACGATCCAGCTGCTCCATGGACAGGCTGACCCAGGTAGGACGGCCGTGATTGCACTGGCCGCTGCGCTCGGTGGCCTCCATGTCCCGTAGGAGGGCGTTCATCTCCGGGATGCTCAGGCGCCGATTGGCGCGCACCGAACCGTGACAGGCCATGGTGGCCAGCAGTGCGTTGACCTGCTCCTCCACCCGACGGGACAGGCCGTGGGCCTTGAGATCGGCGATCACGTCCCGCACCAGGGTGGCCGTATCGCCCCCGGACAGCAGACTGGGCACCGCCCGCAACCGCAGCTGCTCGGGTCCGGCCCGGTCCACCTCAAAGCCCAGACGCCGAAAGTCCTCCTGATGGGCCTCGGCGGTGTCCGCCTCGGCCCGGTTCACGGCCAGGGTCTCGGGCACCAGCAGGGGCTGGGACTTGAGGCCTTCCGACCGGTAGGCCCGCTTGAGACGCTCGTAGGTTACCCGTTCATGCCCTGCATGCATGTCCACCAGCACCAACCCGTCCCGGGTTTGGGACAGGATATAGACCCCCTGCAACTGGGCCAGGGCGTATCCCAGGGGGTGATCTTCCGGATACGTTTCCGGGTCGGTGGATTGCCTCGCGTCCGGCTCCGGATGCAGGCGGGCATAGACAGCCATGGACTCGGCCACCGGCAGGTGCAGGCTGCCCTGGCGTACCGGGCCGCCCCCGAAGCCACCGGCGCTCACGCGGGAGGGTGACGGGCGCACGACGGAGGGAGGCGAGCCGGGTGCCGCGGACGAGATGGCATCGGGAGCCGGCATTGTGGCCGGCGCCCCCCCATCGCTCCTGGCAGGCTGCCCGGCACCCGGCACCGCCCCGGGACGCAATTCGGCCAGGGCCCGGTGCAGACCGCTGAACAGGAAATCGTGCACCATCCGCGACTCACGAAAGCGCACCTCGTGTTTGGCCGGATGGGCGTTCACATCCACCAGCACCGGGTCCAGGGTCAGGTAGAGCACGAAGGCCGGATGGCGCCCGTGATAGAGCACGTCCTGATAGGCCTGGCGCACCGCATGGCTCACCACCCGGTCCCTGACCATGCGCCCGTTGACATAGAAATACTGCAGATCCGCCTGGCTGCGGGAAAAGGTAGGCAACCCCATCCAGCCCTCCAACTTGAGGCCGGCGGCGGCCTGCTCGATGCAAACCGATTGCTCAATGAAGGCCTGACCGCAGACCTGGGCCACCCGGTGATCCCGTTCGGCCTGCCTGGAGGCCACCGGTAGCCGAAGCGTGGACTTGCCGTTATGACTCAGCTCCAGGCCCACATCGAAGCGGGACAGTCCGATCCGACGCACCACTTCTTCCAGGTGCCCGAATTCGGTGCGCTCGGTGCGCAAGAACTTGCGCCGAGCCGGAACATTGAAGAACAGATCCTTGACGTCGATGGTCGTGCCCACCGGATGGGGGGCCGGCTCGGGGGCGTCAAAGCGATCACCCCCGTCACCCTGCAAACGCCAGCCGCTGCCCTCCCCGGCCACCGCCGAGGTCAGGGTCAGGCGGGAGACCGAGGCGATGCTGGGCAGGGCCTCACCGCGAAATCCCAGGCTGGCCACCCGCTCCAGATCCTCCAGGCTGGCGATCTTGCTGGTCGCATGACGGGACAGCGCCAAGGCCAGCTCGTGCCGGGGAATGCCGCAGCCGTCGTCACGGATGCGGATGCGCCGCATCCCGCCCTGCTCCACATCGATCTGGACTCGCCCGGCACCGGCATCCAAGCTGTTCTCCAGCAGTTCCTTGACCACGGAGGACGGGCGCTCTACCACCTCACCGGCGGCGATCTGGTTGACAAGCTGGGGAGGGAGTTCCTGAATAGGCACGCGCGTCAGCTATCCCGCATGGGAATTTCCAGTACCTGGCCTACCCGGATGACATCGGAACTGAGGTTGTTGTGCGTGCGCAGCTGGGACACGGGCACCTGATAGCGGGTGGCAATACCGGAAAGGGTCTCGCCGCGCTGGATCACATGCCGCCCGCGCCGCCGCTCCGCCAGCAAGGTGCCCGGGGGGGCGTGACCGTCGAAAAAGGCCCGCAGCCCACCCAGCAGGGCCTCGGCCATGGACTGCTGGAAGGCAGACGTACGCAGCTTGCGCTCTTCGGCGGGGTTGGAAATGAAGGCCGCCTCCACCAGCACGGAGGGGACATCCGGAGAACGCAGCACGGCAAAACCGGCCCGCTCCACCCGGGGACTACGGACCTTCCCTACCCTATGCAGCTCACCGATCATGGCATCGGCCAGGGTCTTGCTGGCCTCCAGGGTGCCGTTCTGGGTCAGGTCCAGCAGCACCGAGGCCAGGACATCGTCCTTGTCGTTGATGGGCACGGCTCCCAGGCGCCGGTCCGCCTCGTTTTCCCGCTGGGCCAGCCAGCGCGCGGCCTCGCTGGTGGCGCCACGGTCGGAGAGCATGTAGACGGAGGAACCCTGCACCTGCGCATTGGGAGCGGCATCGGCATGGATGGAGATGAAGACATCGGCATGCTGCTGTCGCGCCCGGTTGATGCGTTCACGCAGAGGCAGGAAATAATCACCGGTGCGGATCATCACCGGTGTCATGCCCGGCTCCCGCTGCACCAGTGTCTCCAGACGGCGGGCAATGGCCAGCACCACGTCCTTCTCATAGGTGCCGGCGGGACCAATGGCCCCCGGATCCTTGCCCCCATGCCCGGCATCAATGGCCACGATTACGTCCCGGGAACGAATCACTTCCCGCGGGGCCTGGGTCGCGACCGGTTCGCTACCGCCCTCACCCTGCAGGTCGATCACCAAGCGATGGCCGGCCCCGTCGGCGGGCCGCAGCAGAAAGGTACGGGGATTGACGGGATGTCTGAGGTCGAGCACCACCCGCAGGTCCTGCTCATTGCGCGGGGCATGGCGCACACTGCGCAGAGGTCCCTGGGCATGATTGGCGGCGCGCAGGTCGACGGCGGCCCGGGCCTTGCGCAGATCCAGCACAACCCGGTCCGGGTTACTGAGGGTGAACACGGCATGGTCCACGGGACCACTGAGCTCGAATACCAGGCGCGTCACCTCGCCGTCCACGGAGGTGCGCAGTCCCCGCACTGCCGCCTGACCGGACGCCGACACGACGGCAGGCCACCACAGACCGACCGCCGTCGCGCCGGAGGCGAACAGCAGACTTCGCAGAAATTGCCGCCGCCTGGCTTGGTATCCGTCGTCGGTCACAGTTCCGACCCCCTGAAAACATTCAAACTCTCATTCCTATAGTGTGGCTGATAAGGTGCGAATTGCAAGCCCGAAAGAGCTGTAATATTAGCCAGATACACAGCTGTCTTAGGGTGAATTCTCCAGTACTTGCCGGGTCCACTCGGTGCCGGTGGGCGTCCGGGGCGACAGCACCAGGCAGCGACCTGACCCGCTCGCCGTCAGGGACAGGCACAGATCGGGGGCCGGCAACCAACCCTGCCCTTGCTGCGGCCACTCCACCAGATTCAGTGCCTGCCCCCCCAGTTCCTCCCGAACCCCCAGGTACTCCAACTCCTCGGGATCTTCCAGCCGGTAGAGATCAAAATGCAGGATACGACGACCGGCGATGTCATAGGGCTCCACCAGGGTATAGGTGGGGCTCCTGACCGGACCCGCGTGCCCCAGCCCCCGCAGAAAACCCCGAACCAGGGTGGTCTTGCCCGCCCCCAGTTCTCCCTCCAGAAACACCACCCCCTCGCGGGGGCAGGCCGCCGCCAGGCGAGCCCCGAGGGCTTCGGTGGCGGCCTCGTCCGCCAGTTCCAGGATCATGGATTGATGACCTCGCGCAGATGACATAGAAGATCGGAAGCCAGCAGCCCCCGCTCACCGGATCGGGCCGCACGGTCGGCGGCCGCACCATGGACCCAGCACCCCAGGGCCGCCGACTCTCCCAGGGTCCCGCCGACGGGCAGCTGCTGGGCCAGCAATCCGGCAATGATACCGGTGAGCACATCCCCCATGCCGCCGCTTGCCATGCCGGGGTTGCCGGTATCACACAGACTCAAGCCGGACGCATCACGGATGAGGCTACCCGCTCCCTTGAGGACACAGACCCCGCCATAGCGCCCCGAAATGGCCGTGGCCGCACCGGGGCGATCGGCCTGGATCTCCGCCGTGGCGCGCCCCAGCAGGCGCCCCGCCTCCCCGGGGTGCGGGGTCAGGATCCAATGCTCCCGGCAATGCGGTGCGGCAGCCAGCAGGTTAAGGGCATCCGCATCCACCACCATGGGGCCGGTCCAGTCCTTGAGCCGCGCCCATACACGCCGCCCCCAGTCGTCGGTCCCCAGCCCCGGCCCCACGGCGACCACGCCGGCCCGGGCCAGCAGGACTTCCAGATCACCGGGGCGCTGGATGCCGTGGCACATCAGTTCCGGTCGCGCCTGAGGGATCAGACGGGCATGATCAGGGTGGGTGGCCAGAGTCACCAGTCCCGCACCCACCCGGGCTGCCGCCTCACCCGCCAGCCGCACGGCCCCTGGCATGCCCAGCCCCCCGCCGATCATCAGCACGTGACCGAAATGGCCCTTATGGGCATCCCGAGGCCGCCGGGGGAAGCCCCGAGGCCGTTCTGGAAGCACCCGTCGGGCCACCGGGGGCAGATCCTGATATACCGAATCCGGGACCCCCAGTCCATCCAAGAACAGGGCACCCCGGCAGGCAGGCCCGGCCCCGGTCATGAGTCCCAGCTTGAGGCCGATGAAGCTCAGGGTGAGATCGGCTGCCACGACACCCCCCATGACGGCGCCGGTATCCGCGTTCAGTCCCGAGGGGATGTCCAGAGCCAGCACAGGCTTGCCTGCCTGATTGATGCGCCGGATCAGATGGGCCATGTCGCCTTCCACCGGCCGCACCAGCCCTGTCCCCAGCAAGCCGTCCACGATCACGTCCGCACCCTCCAGGGCCTCATCCGGCGTCGATAGAGGCTGATCGCAGGCCTGCCAGTCCTGCCAGGCCCGGGCGGCCTCGCCATGAAGCCGGACAGGATCGGTGGCCGCCACCACCCGGACCGACAGACCGGCCGCCAGGGCCAGGCGAGCCAGCACGTAGCCGTCCCCGCCGTTGTTGCCCGGCCCGCAACAGACAGCCAGGGTGCGGGCCTTGGGCCACTGCCGGCGCAGCCGGTCCAGGGCGGCGGCGCCGGCCCGACACATGAGGGTGTAACCGGGAATACCGTGACCCTCGATGGCTCGACGGTCCAGCTCTCTGACCTGGGCGGCGGTGTAAAGGCTTACGGGCAGATCGGCGGACATGGCAGGCTCGATACGGTGGCAAAGGGCTTTCCAACCGTAGTATAAGCCCTGGATGACCACCACTGATCTGCCCACCCTGGTGCAACGGATCAAGGCCTGGGCGCAGGAACTGGGCTTTGACCGGGCCGGCATCTGCGATACCGACCTCTCCATCCACGAGGCCCACCTGCTGCGCTGGCTGGACCAGGGGCGCCACGGCGAGATGGACTACATGGCCCGCCACGGCACCCGGCGCTCCCGCCCCGGGGAACTGGTACCGGGCACCCTGCGCATCATCTCCGTGCGGATGACCTACCGGCCGCCCCGGACCCGGGAGGCCTGGTCCGTGCTCGATGACCCCGAGGCGGCCTTCATCTCCCGCTATGCCCTGGGGCGGGACTATCACAAGGTAATGCGCAAGCGCCTGCAGACCCTGGCCGAGCGTATTGAATCGGTGATCGGCCCCTTTGGCTACCGGGCCTTCGTCGACAGCGCCCCCGTACTGGAAAAGGCCCTGGCCGAAAAGGCCGGGCTGGGCTGGATCGGCAAGCACACCAATCTGCTCAGCCGCCACCACGGTTCCTGGTACTTTCTCGGCGAACTCTATACCGACCTGCCCCTGCCCCTGGACGACCCTGAACGCAGTCACTGCGGTCGCTGCCGGGCCTGCCTGGACGTCTGTCCCACCGCGGCCATCGTCGCCCCCTATGAACTGGATGCCCGACGCTGTATTTCCTATCTCACCATCGAGCACCCCGGCAGCATCCCCGAACCCCTGCGTCCGCTGATGGGCAACCGGATCTACGGCTGCGATGACTGCCAGCTGGTCTGCCCCTGGAATCGCCGGGCCGGGGTGGCGGCGGAGCCGGACTTTCGTGCCCGGCACGGCCTGGATGATGTCAGCCTGGTGACCCTGTTCGAGTGGGATGAGCCGACCTTCCTGCGGCTCACCGAAGGGTCGGTGATCCGGCGCATCGGCCATGGGCGCTGGCTGCGCAATCTGGCGGTGGGGCTGGGCAATGCCCGGCCTTCACCGGCGGCCCGGGAAGCCCTGATCCGGCGACTGGAACACCCCGGCGCCTGTGTGCGGGAGCATGTGCGGTGGGCCCTGGCCCGGCATGATCAGGGATCTCTCTGACCCCCCCTCGCCCCAACCCATCTCCCGCAAGGAGAGGGGGTTTTTGTCCGCCGGTTCACTGCCCCTCTCGCGGGGAAATCAAGAGAACACCGGTTACCGGGTCTCGGCCAAGAACCGCTCCACATCATCCACCATCTGCCGCGAACCGACATAGAACGGCACCCGCTGGTGCAGATCCTCCGGCAGGATCTCCAGGATGCGGCGAGCACCATCGCTGGCCTTGCCGCCGGCCTGCTCCGCGATCATGGCGATGGGGTTGCACTCGTACAGCAGGCGCAGCTTGCCCTGAGGGGCCTTCCGGGTGGAGGGATACAGGAACACCCCGCCCTTGAGGAGATTGCGGTGGACATCCGAGACCAGGGAACCGATATAGCGCGAGGTATAAGGACGATGGGTGTCCGGGTCCACCACCTGGCAATGCTTGATGAACTGCTTCACCCCCGCCGGGAAATGGGCATAGTTGCCTTCGTTGATGCTGTAGATGGTGCCGATCTCAGGGGTACGGATGTCCGGATGGGAAAGACAGAACTCACCGATGGTCGGGTCCAGGGTGAAGCCGTTCACGCCCTTGCCGGTGGTGTACACCAGCATGGTGGAGGAACCGTAGATCACGTAACCGGCCGCCACCTGTTCCGTCCCCGGCTGCAGGAAGTCCGACAGATCCGCCGACGTGCCCCGCTCGGTACGGCGATGGTAGATGGAAAAGATGGTGCCGACGGAGACATTCACGTCAATGTTGGATGAACCGTCCAGTGGGTCCATGCAGAACACGTATTTGCCGTCACGAGACAGACCGTCATCGAAAATGGTGATTTCCTGGTCTTCCTCGGAGGCGATGGCACAGCACTCGCCGGTGGAGCGCAGGGCAGCGATGAAGTGATCGTTGGCGAACAGGTCCAGCTTCTGCACATCCTCACCCTGGACGTTCACGTCCCCGGCCCGGCCCAGGATGTCCACCAACCCCGCCTTGTTGATCTTCTTGTTCACCACCTTGGCCGCCACGCCCACATGATGCAGCAGCCGAGACAACTCGCCCTTGGCATAGGGAAAGTCCGCCTGACGCTGAATGATGAACTCGTTGAGGGTGGTGATGTTGTAAGTGCCGGTTGCTCTTGTCATGATTTGTCCGTCAGCAATCTTGATCGGCGAGAGCATACCATGGGTCCCGTCCCATGACCCTCAAGGCCCCGGGCCGCCGCCTCTTGCCCACCGCCGTCCAGGCATACCGGTCAGCGGCATGACATGACAAGCGTCTATACTGCGGTACAGCAATCCGACCCGACACCCCGGTATCGGGTATGGCCGTCATACCCCAATGGAGCCCCCCATGAGTCAGTCCACGGAAGCCGGCACAGCGACCACAGCCAAGCCCGCCACGCCCTCCCTTTGGCGTCCCAGGCTGGGGCTGGTGCTTGGCCCCCTGGTCTTTCTCGGCATGCTGCTGGCGGGGCCGCCCGGGGATCTCGCTGCCAATACCTGGGCCGTGGCGGCCCTCACCGCACTGATGGCCATCTGGTGGGTAACCGAAGCCATTCCCATCCCGGCCACCGCCCTGCTGCCCATTGCCGTGCTGCCCCTGCTGGGGGCCGGCACCATCGCCGAGGCGGCGGCGCCCTATGCCAACCCCCTGATCTTCCTGTTCCTGGGGGGGTTCATGATCGCCCTGGCCATTCAGCGCTGGAACCTGCACCGACGCATCGCTCTGCTGATCCTGGGCCTGGCCGGACAGCGGCTGGATCACCTGGTGGCCGGGTTCATGGTCGCCACGGCGGGGCTGAGCATGTGGGTGAGCAATACCGCCACCGCCGCCCTGATGCTGCCCATCGGCATCTCGGTGCTGATCCTGCTGGAGGACCGGGGAATGGAAAAGGAGCAGATCCGCAACGTGGGGCTGGCCCTGCTGCTGGGGATCGCCTTCGGCGCCAACATCGGCGGCATGGCTACCCTCATCGGCACCCCGCCCAACGCCCTGCTCGCCGCCTACATGAACGACAACTATGACCACCAGATCGGCTTTGCCCAGTGGATGATGGTGGGCCTGCCGCTGGCTCTGACCCTGCTGGTGGCCTGCTGGTGGGTGCTGTGCCGCTGGGCCTTTCCGGTATCCCAAAGGCCGCTGGAAGGCATCGGTGAACTGCTCAGCCAGCAGCGGGAGCAGCTGGGGCCGATGACCCGGGCAGAGCGGCGGGTGCTGTTCGTCTTCGTCGCCGTGGCCCTGGCCTGGATCTTGCGCCCGCTGCTGGAATCCCTGTTCCCCGGGGTATCCATCACCGATCCCGGCATTGCCATCGTCGGCGCCCTGGCCCTGTTCCTGATACCGGCGGATTTTCGGCGGCACCAGTTCCTGCTGGACTGGGAATCCACCCGCCAGCTGCCCTGGGGGGTGTTGATCCTGGTGGGCGGCGGCCTGAGTCTGGGTTCGGCTATCGGCGGTAGCGGTCTGTCGGATCACATCGCCGCCTCCCTGGTACAACTGAGCAACTGGCCCACCTGGACCCTGGTGGGGATCGTGGCGCTGAGCGCCATGCTGCTCAGTCACGTCACCAGCAACACGGCCACGGCGGCCACGTTGCTGCCGCTGGCGGCCTCCCTGGCGGTCAGCCTGGGCCACGACCCCCTGCTGCTGGCCATCCCCGTGGCCCTGGCGGCCTCCTGTGCCTTCATGCTGCCGGTAGCCACCCCGCCCAATGCCATCGTCTTCAGCAGCGAGCGAATCACGGTGCCGGACATGGTTCGGGCGGGCTGGCGCATCAGCCTGATTGCGCTGATCCTGGTCATCGCTGCCGTATTCGGCCTGGCGATGCCGCTGCTGGCCGGGACGTGAACCGGGCTTACTCCCGCGCCAGCCGCTTGTAATAGTTGATCAGTCCGTTGGTGGAGGCGTCATGCCCCGCCACCGGGTCCGGGTCACGCAACTCCCGAAGCACGGTGCGGGCCAGCTGCTTGCCCAGTTCCACCCCCCACTGGTCGAAGGAGTTCACGTTCCAGATCACACCCTGGACAAAGATCTTGTGCTCGTAGAGGGCAATCAGTGAACCCAGGGTACGGGGTGTCAAGCGCTTGAACAGGATGGAATTGGTGGGCCGGTTGCCCTCGAACACCCGATGGGGCGCCAGGGCCTGCACCTGCGCCTCGGGCATCCCCGCGGCCCGCATTTCCTCGCGACACTCCTCCAGGCTCTTGCCCCGCATCAGGGCCTCCGTCTGAGCAAAGAAATTGGACAGCAGGATGGCGTGGTGATCCCCCAGGGGATGATGGCTCAGGCAGGGGGCCAGAAAATCACAGGAGATGAGCTGGGTCCCCTGGTGGATGAGTTGATAGAAAGCATGCTGGCCGTTGGTCCCCGGCTCGCCCCAGATGGCCGGCCCCGTGTGCCAACTCACCCGCCGCCCCTGCCGGTCCACCGACTTGCCGTTGCTCTCCATGTCGCCCTGCTGGAAGTAGGCGGGGAACCGGTGCAGATACTGGTCATAGGGCAGGATGGCATGGCTGCGGGCACCGAAGAAATTCACGTACCACACCCCCAGCAGGGCCAGGATGACGGGCATGTTCTCCTCCGGCGGCGCGGTACGAAAATGCTCGTCCATGGCGTGGGCGCCGTCCAGCAGGGCCTCGAAGTGCGCCATGCCCAGGGACAAGGCGATGGACAGACCGATGGCCGACCACAGGGAATAGCGCCCCCCCACCCAGTCCCAGAACTCGAACATGTTGGCCGGGTCGATGCCGAAGGCGGTCACCTGCTCCCGGTTGGTGGACACGGCCACGAAATGTCGGGCGATGGCCGCTTCACTCCCCCCCTGCTCCAGGAACCAGCGCCGGGCCGAATGGGCATTGGTCAGCGTCTCCTGGGTGGTGAAGGTCTTGGAGGCGATCACGAACAGCACCGTTTCCGGGTCCACTTGAGCCAAGGTCCGGGTCAGGTGGGTGGCATCCACGTTGGAGACGAAATGCATCTGCAAGCGCTCATGACCATAGGGTTTCAAGGCCTCGCAAACCATCAGCGGCCCCAGGTCGGAGCCACCGATGCCGATGTTCACCACATGCCGGATCGGCCGGCCGGTATGCCCCGTCCACTGCCCCGACCTCACCCGCGCCACGAAGTCGCCCATGTGCGACAGCACCTCGCGTACCCGGGGCATCACGTCCTCGCCATCCACGCACAGGGGGCGATCACTGCGGTTGCGCAGGGCTACATGCAATACCGCCCGGTCCTCGGTGGTGTTGATGCGCTCACCGGCAAACATGCGATCCCGCCACTGAGGCACCTGGGCGGTCCGGGCGAGATCCAGCAGCAGTTCCCGGGTTTCGAGCGTGATGCGGTTCTTGGAGTAGTCCAGCAGGATGTCTTCGAACTGCAGGCTGAAGCGCTGAAAACGCTGGGGATCCTGGGTGAACAGCTCCCGCATGTGAAGATCGCGGATGGCCTCATGGTGGGCCTCCAGGGCTTGCCAGGCGAGGGTTTTGGGTAGAGGTTGGCTCATGGGTCACTCCGTTGATGACGGTATTTCTGTTCGAGGATACAGGCCGGCCCGGGGACAACAAGCCCCGGATCAGCGGTTTGTGTTCACGAACGCGAGACCATTTATTTATTATGATGGTCCCACACACATCATAAACACGGAGCGCTTCATGGCCGTGACGTCATCAGGCGGCGCGGACATGACATCGGCCTATGCGAATTCTCTTCGCCACCAGCGAGGCACACCCCCTCATCAAGACCGGCGGACTGGCGGACGTCTGCGGCAGCCTGCCCCCGGCCCTGAAACGACTCCGGCACGATATCCGTCTGATCCTGCCCGCCTACCCGGCTGCCCGTGCGGCCGCCGGCAAGCTGGAAACGGTGGCCGAGTTCACCGTGGCCGGCAGCGATCAGCCCGTCAGGATACTCGAAGGATTGCTGCCCAAGACCCGGGTCAAGCTCTATCTGGTGGACTCTCCCCTCCATTTCGACCGCGCCGGAGACCCCTACCGGGCCGTCGATGGGCGCGACTGGCAGGACAACCACCTGCGCTTCGGCATCTTCGCCCGGGCCATCGTGAAACTGGCCCTGGATCAGGCCGGCCTGGGCTGGAAGCCCCAGGTCCTGCACTGCAACGACTGGCAGACCGGCCTGGCACCGGCCCTGCTGAGCCAGCATGAGGAACGACCGGCCACCCTGTTTACCATCCACAACCTGGCCTACCAGGGCCTGTTTCCCCGCCATGCCCATGAGGACCTGATCCTGCCGCCGGAATTCTGGGGCATGTACGGCCTGGAGTTTCACGGGCAGCTCGCCTTCATCAAGGGCGGACTGGTCTTTGCGGACCATCTCACCACGGTCAGCCCCACCTACGCTCGGGAGATCCGTACCGCCCAGTTCGGCCATGGCCTGGACGGCCTGCTCAATGCCCGCGCCCAGGATCTGACCGGCATCCTCAATGGTGCCGATTACCGGCACTGGGACCCGGCGGGGGATCACCATCTTGCCCGGCGCTACAACGTCGAACAACCGCAGGGCAAGGCCGAATGCAAGGCCGCCCTGCAGGCCCAGTTCGGCCTGGAAGTGAACCCGGACATACCGATCCTGGGCCATGTGGGACGCATGGTGGCGCAGAAGGGGGTAGACCTGATCCTGGCTGCTTGCGAGCCCCTGGTGGCCACCGGTCAGGCCCAACTGGTCATCCTGGGTAGCGGCGACCGCACCCTGGAGTCCCGGGCACGGGCCATGGCCACCCGCCACCCCGGGGCCATGGGCCTGCATGTGGGTTACAACGAGGCCCTGGCCCATCAGATCGAGGCCGGCGCCGATCTGTTCCTGATGCCCTCCCGGTTCGAGCCCTGTGGCCTGAACCAGCTCTACAGCCTGCGCTACGGTACCCTGCCGGTGGTCCGGCGCACCGGCGGGCTGGCGGACACGGTGATCGACGCCGACGCCCGGCATCTGGCCGAAGGCTCGGCCACCGGCCTGGTGTTCGAAGCCCCCACCACCGAAGCCCTGGGCGAAGCCATCCACCGTGGCCTGGCCCTGTACCAGGACCGGGTCACCTGGACCGGACTCATGGCACACGGCATGCGTCAGGAGTTCAGCTGGGAACGCAGTGCCCAGGCCTATCAGGATCTCTACAAGCGACTGGTGAACCGATGATGCGCACCAAGGATACGTCCCGCCTCCTGGTCCCCAAGGACCGGGATCTGCGGGCCCGGGTCAAACTGTTCGGCAATCTGCTGGGCAACATCATCCGGCGCCTGGAAGGGGAAGCGGTGCTGCAGGCGGTGGAAACCCTGCGCAAGGGTTTCGTGGCGTTGCGCAAGAAGGACAACCCGGACAAACGGGAACGCCTGATGCGCTACATCGACGCCCTGGACCCGAAAAGCCTGGAGACCATCATCCGGGCCTTCAGCATCTATTTCAGCCTGGTCAATCTGGCCGAGGAGGAATATCTGCACCGGGAACGGCGCCGCCAGGTCACCGAGGGGGGGCCACTGTGGCTGGGTTCCTTCGACCAGACCATCCGGGCATTCCATGCCCGGGGCATCCCCCCCAAGACGCTGGAGACCCTGCTCGACCAACTGGGATACATGCCGGTGTTCACGGCGCATCCCACCGAGGCCCGCCGGCGCACGGTAATGGAGGCCCTGCGGCGCATCTTCCTGGCGGCGGAACGCCTGGACATGCCTCGCCTGGGACGGGAAGAGCGGGAAGAACTGACCCGCCGACTGGAGGTGCAAATCCAGATCCTATGGCGCACCAACGAGGTCCGGGTGAAAAAGCCCCAGGTGCAGGACGAGATCAAGTACGGGTTGTTCTATTACGTGGAAAGCCTGTTCGCCGCCGTGCCGCAAACCTACCGATTGATGGAAAAGGCCATCCGGCGCAGCTACGGTAGCAACGAGGACGGCGACCCTCTCATCAGGGTACCCAGCTTCCTGCGCTTTGGTTCCTGGATCGGGGGGGACCGGGACGGCAACCCCTACGTCACTCCGGTCATCACCGAGATGGCCAGTCGCCTGGCCATGGAGCAGGTACTATCCGAGTACTTGCACCGGGTTCACACCCTGCGTTTCGTGCTGACCCATTCCCTGCTCATGTGTCGGCCCACCGAGGCCTTCCTGCAAAGCCTCAAGGATGACGAGAATATCTCCAGGGCGGTGTTCAAAGATCTGCCGGACAAGATGGAATCGGAACCCTATCGGCGCAAGCTCTACATCATCCGCTACCGGCTCCGCGAGACCCTCGATACGGTACGGCGCCGCCTCGACGGCGAGGCGGCGATCTTGCCCACCCATGCGGCCTATGGCACCAGCGAGGCCCTGCTGCAGGACCTTTACCTGATGCGCGACTCCCTGATCAGCCATGGCGACGGCAATGTGGCCCGGGGAGAACTGACCGACCTGATCCGCCTGGTGGAAACCTTCGGCTTTCACCTGCATCACCTGGATATCCGTCAGGAGTCCACCGTGCATACCGCAGCAGTGACGGAAATCCTGGCCCAGTGGGCGCCCGACATCGATCATGAGCAACAGGACGAGTCCAGCCGCCTGCAGAAACTGGCGGCACTGCTGGACCGGAAGGACCTGCCGACACTCTCCCACAAGACCCTCTCCGCGGCCACCCGGGAGACCCTGGAGGTGTTTCACGTCATGGCGCGCCTGCGCAGGGAGGTGGGTCCCGAGGGCATCGGCACCTATGTGATCTCCATGACCCACGCAGCCTCCCACGTCATGGAAGTGATGTTCCTGGCCCGGCTGGCCGGGCTGTGCGGCTGGACCGAGCAGGGCGACTCCTTCTGTCACATCCGGATCGCGCCCCTGTTTGAAACCATTGAGGACCTTCGGCATGTGGAGGCGGTGCTGCAACAACTGCTGGGCAACGCCACCTACCGGGAATTACTGCGGGTCTCCGGCAATCTCCAGGAGGTCATGCTGGGCTACTCGGACTCCTGCAAGGACGGCGGCATCCTCGCCTCTGCCTGGAATCTTTACCAGGCCCAGCATCAGATCATCGCCATCACCGCCGCCCATGAGGTGCAGTGCCAGCTCTTCCATGGCCGGGGCGGCACCATCGGGCGTGGCGGCGGCTCCACCCATGAGTCCATCCTGGCCCAACCGCCGGGCACGGTGCAGGGTCGGATCAAGTTCACCGAGCAAGGGGAGGTGCTCTCCTACAAGTACAGCAACACGGAAACGGCGGTCTACGAGCTGAGCATGGGCGCCACGGGCCTGATCAAGGCCAGTGCAGGACTGATCGGTCTGGGTAACGAGGACCAGACGGCCCATCTTGAGGTCATGGATACCCTGGCCCAGCAAGGGGAAAAGGCCTATCGCACCCTGACGGACCGCACCCGCGGGGTACTGGACTATTTCTACGAAGCCACCCCCGTAGAAGAGATCGGCCAACTCAACATCGGCTCCCGCCCCTCCCACCGCCGCACGGCTGACCGCTCCAAAAGCTCCATCCGTGCCATCCCCTGGGTATTCGGCTGGGCCCAGTCACGCCATACCGTACCCGCCTGGTACGGGTTGGGCACCGCCCTGCGGCAGTGGCGAAACGATGACCCCCAGCGCCTGGAACAACTGCGGCAGATGTACCAGGAATGGCCCTTCTTCCGCGCACTGCTCTCCAACAGCCAGATGTCCCTGGCCAAGGCGGACATGGACATTGCGGGAGAATACGCGCGACTGTGTCACGACAGGGCCCTGGCGGAACGGGTATTCGGACTCATACGAGAAGAATACCTTCGCACCGTGGAGGAGGTGCTGATCGTGTCCGGCAAGGGCACCCTACTGGATGACAACCCGGTGCTGGCCCTGTCCCTGATGCGCAGAAATCCCTATCTGGACCCGCTCAATCACATCCAGATCACCTTGCTGCGGCGACACCGGGCCCTGCAGGGAACTGGGACCGGCGCAGCGGATGACCCGTGGCTCTCACCCCTGCTGCGCTCCATCAATGCCATTGCCGCGGGCATGCGCAACACCGGCTGACAAAAGGAAGAATTGACGGCGTAGCCGGTAGTGTCGGCGGTGGGCATGAACGGGAAAAATCGTGCGCGAGCGACCATACTCCTTGGGTCCTGGTCTGCATACGCCATACGTTCCGCAGACTTTCAGGCATGGCGGTCAGCGCCTTGACGGACTGACCCGGCTTGTCCGGAACCCTGTTTGCCGCACGACACGCGGAGGTGATCGGCCATGAATCTGGCCACTGTTCGCTACATCGCCATCAGCAAAGGCATCGACCCCGGGGCCCTTCCCAAGGGGGAACTGATACGCACGATTCAGATCACGGAAGGCTATTCCCCCTGTTTCGGCAATGCCGAAACAGGGGGCTGTGAGCGCATGGAATGTCACTGGCATCTGGATTGCCTAAGGATATCCGCTCGCAGGGACAACTGACGGCCCCCTTGGTTGGGGGCTGATGGAGACGCAGTAAGAACGGCTCAGGCAGCCTGGGTAGCAATCTCGTCACCGGTGCCGGTGACGTGGTTGTGTTCGTTCAGATAGACCAGGGAAGGCTTGAACAGGTCCGCCTCGGCCGCCGTCATCTGAGCATAGGCACAGATGATCACCCGATCCCCCGGGCTGGCCTTGTGGGCCGCGGCGCCATTAACCGAGATCACCCGACTGCCCGCTTCAGCCCGGATGGCATAGGTGGTGAAACGCTCCCCATTGGTCACGTTGTAGATCTGGATCTGCTCATAGGGGCGAATACCCGCCAGTTCCAGGAGATCCGAGTCAATGGCACAGGAGCCTTCATAGTCCAGCTCGGCGTGGGTCACCGCCGCCCTGTGGAGCTTGCATTTGAGCAGAGTCAAGAACATGGTTTCAAACATCCTCCAGGCATTACGCCCCTTCGAGTCCCCGAGGGGCTGTCATTATCATCCCTGCACACTAAAAGAAGTACGACCGATGCCGGTCGTTACCATACAGGACTCCGCTCATCCAGCCGATGAGGGAAGATCCAGACACAGATTGTCAATGAGCCTCGCCCGGCCCAGCCAGGCGGCCGCCAGAATCACCAGCTGAGTGTCTCCCGGCTGTGGCAACGACAGATCCCGCCTTCGCCGCACTGCAACATAATCGGACCGCAGGCCCCGTTTTTCAAGTATTTTCTCTGCCTCCCGCTCCAGTGCGGCATAATCACGCTCACCCGCCTGCAGTCGCGCGGCCAGTTCCGACAGGGCCTGATGGATGGCCGGCGCCTGAGGGCGCTCACCGGCCCCCAGATAGGCATTGCGCGAACTCATGGCCAGACCGTCGGTTTCCCGGACCGTAGCCAGTCCCTCAATACGCACCGGGATATCCAGATCGGCAACCATGCGTCGGATCAGCAACAGCTGCTGAAAATCCTTCTCGCCGAACACGGCCACATCCGGCTGCACCAGATTGAACAGTTTGCAGACCACGGTGGCCACGCCGGCAAAGTGGCCTGGCCGATGGGCGCCCTCCAGCAAGGCGGACAGTCCGGGCACTTCCACCCGGGTCACCTGCCCCCGCCCCGCCGGATACAGTTCGTTTTCGGGCGGAGCAAAGACAAGATCCGCGGCCTCATCGGCCAGCAGGCGGCAGTCCTGCGCCAGGGTGCGGGGATAGGCCGCCAGATCTTCCGCCCGGTCGAATTGCAGAGGATTAACGAAGATGCTCACCACCACCCGGTCCGCCAGCGTTCGGGCATGACGTACCAGACTCAGGTGGCCTTCGTGAAGATTGCCCATGGTGGGTACCAGGGCAACCATGCAGCCCTCCGCCTGCCAGGCCCGTCGTATGCCTCGCAGGTCCGTTACGTGATGTACGATATCCATGATCAGGAAAGAAAGGTGTGTTCCGCAGCGGGGAATGCCCCCGATTTGACCGCCTGCACGTAGGCCGCCAAGGCGGCCTGCACGCCGGGCAGGCCGGTGAGAAAGTTCCTGGCAAAACGGGGTGCATGAGCGGTCATGCCCAGGATGTCCTGCACCACCAGGATCTGCCCGTCACACTGAATACCAGCACCGATGCCGATGACGGGAATCCGGGCCATGGCACGGATCTCCGCCGCCAGGGTGGACGGCACGCACTCCAGCAGCAGCATGTCGGCACCGGCCTCCTGCAGGGCCATGGCATCCTTGATCATGCGCTGGGCCGCCGCCGCCTCCCGCCCTTGGACCCGGTATCCGCCCAGCTTGTGGACGGACTGGGGCCGCAACCCCAGGTGGGCACAGACAGGGATGCCGTGATGGGACATGGCGGTAACCACCGCCACCTGCTGGGCATCCCCCTCCAGCTTGACCATCTGCGCCCCGCCCTCCTGCATGAGGCGGGCGGCGTTGTGCAGGGCCTGATCCACCGACCCGTAGCTCATGAACGGCATGTCGGCCATCAGCAAGGCACGGCGCAGACCACGGGCAACGGCCCGGGTGTGATAGATCACGTCATCCACCGTCACCGGCACCGTGGTTTCATGGCCCAGCACTACCATACCCAGAGAATCTCCCACCAGCACCAGGTCCACACCGGCCTCGTCCATCAGACGGGCCTGAGTGGCATCATAGGCGGTGAGACTGGCAATGGGTTCCTGCCTCTCACACAGACCCTGCAGGTCCCGCAGGGTCAGCCGCTTTGTCTGGGAGTGTACGCTCACGCTATATCCGCGGTTATCAGAATGAAGATGGGGGACTGCGCCGACGGCCGCCGCCGTTCAGATGGCGGATGGCAGCGGGTTGAAATAGTGACGCCCCGCACGCACCGTGCGCATGAACGCCAGCAACTGCTGAAAATCCTCGTCCCGTTTGACCCAATCGATCTCACCGGCATTGACGATCAGCAGCGGGGCCTCCGCATAATGATAGAAGAAACTGGCATAGGTATCACTCAGGCGCTGCAGATAGACGCTGTCCATCATGCGTTCGAAGCTACGCCCCCGCAATGCAATGCGCTCCCGCAAGACTTCGACAGGCGCCTGCAGGTAGATCACCAGATCCGGCCTGGGGACATTTCTGTCCAGCTCGTTGCGAATCTGCTGATAAAGCCGGTATTCGTCCGCATCCAGGGCCACCTGAGCAAACAGGTCATCCTTGGCCAGCACGAAGTCCACCACCCGGACCGGGTGATGGCCGGCATCCTGCCGGGCCATGCTGCGCAACAGCGCCAGGCGCTGCATGAGAAAGCAGAGCTGGGTAGGCAATGCGGTACCGCGAGGATCCTGGTAAAAGCGCTCCAGAAAGGGGTTTTCCTCGGGAGACTCCAGCACCAGATCCGCATTGAGGGTCTCAGCCAGGCGCTGGGCCAGGCTGGTCTTGCCCACCCCGATGGGACCCTCAACGGCAATATAAGTCGGTTCTGCTTCTGTCATCCAGACTCTTCCACCAGTCTTTCCAGACCGTTCCGGGGGCATCGGGCCAACAGGCCCTCCAGCGCCCCCAGATCGGGGATCCAAAGGTCAGGCGCAATCTCCGCCAAAGGATACAGGACAAAGGCCCGCGCCTGCATCCCGGAATGAGGCACCGTCAGATGAGGCTCATCGATGATTCGGTCACCGTAGAGCAGGATGTCCAGATCCAGGGTCCGCGGCCCCCAGCGCTCACCGTCACGGACACGGCCATGTCGGCGCTCCAGTTCCAGCAAGGCCTGCAGCAGGGCCGCCGGAGCCAGGCGGGTTTCCAGTTCGGCCACCGCGTTGATGTAGTCCGGCTGATCCACCGGCCCCATGGGCGGGCTGCGGTAGAGTGAAGACTGACGTAGCAGGCGGGTATGCGGCAAGCCCGCCAAGGCCTCCAGAGCTTCAAGAACCCGGACCCGCGGCGTCTCCAGATTGGCGCCGATACCAATATAGGCCAGTACGGGTGTCATGACGTCAGGCGTTGCCGGATGACTTGCTGCGGCGCCGACGGCGGGAACGGGGTTTCTTGCCGGACACCTCCACCATGGAGCGCTGCTCCGCTTCATCCACCTCCTGCAGGCGGGTCCACCACTCGCAGCCTTCCGTGAGCGCCTCGCCGGAGCGGGCACGCAGGCAGTAAAAATCGTAGGCAGCCCGGAACCGGGGATGGGTCAGCAGGCGCAGGGCACGGGCGCCGCGACGTTGCTCAAAACGGGGTTGCAGTTCCCAGATCTCCCGCATGGGCAGGGCGAAGCGCTTGGGGATCAGGATGTGTCGGGCCTGCCGGGACAGTACCATCCCGCCGGCATGCTGTAGGGCAGGCAACTCGGCTTCGCCCTCATCCATGAAACGCCGGGCGGCATGACGTACCGGCTCCCATAGCAGAACTGCATAGAGAAACGCCGGATTGACACCCTTGCCGGACTGAATGCGCTCATCGGTATTGCGCAGAGCGTTGGCCACGAAGGTGATGGGAAAGCCCTCCTCCTCGTGGGAAAGGGCTTCTTCCGTCAGCGGGAACATGCGACCGAAGAGGTCATGGTGCCGCAATGCCTCGAAGGTCTGCAGACCGCAACCGGCATGGAAGAGCTTGATGACCTCATCGAACAGACGCGCCGGCGGCACGTCCAGCAGCAGATCTCCCAGACGGGAAAGACAGGATTCCGTCGCTTCATCCAGACGAAAACCCAGTTTGGTGGCAAATCGCACGGCACGCAACATGCGCACCGGGTCTTCCCGATAGCGCACCTCGGGATCACCGATCAGCCGCACTACCCCCTGCTTGAGATCATCCATCCCGCCGGTGTAATCCACCACCGAAAAATCCCGGATATCGTAATAAAGGGCATTGATGGAAAAATCCCGGCGCCAGGCATCCTGTTCGATAGTGCCGTAGACATTGTCCCGGATGATGCGGCCATCCTCGATCAGGGCCTCGGCAACGCCGTCGGCATCACCGTCATCAACAAAGCTGTCATGGGGTGCACGAAAGGTGGCGACTTCGATGATCTCGGACCCGTAAAACACATGGGCCAGACGGAAGCGCCGACCAATGAGGCGACAATTGCGGAACAGACGCCTGACCTCCTCCGGATGGGCATCCGTAGCCACGTCGAAGTCCTTGGGTTCACGACCCAACAGCAGATCCCGTACCCCGCCACCCACCAGGCAGGCACGAAAACCGGCATCCTTCAGACGGTAAAGGACCTTGAGGGCGTTCTCGCTGATATTGGCGCGGGAAATGCCGTGCTCTGCACGGGCATAGATGCGATAAGCACCGGCACCGAATTCAGGCTGGATTGGGTGAAGTTCGTTGGACACACATGTCTTATGCTGCTTATTGTGGGCGCTATCATAGCAGCTTCGTATTGACATGAGGACCTTACCCAATAAAGCCGGTACCCATGGACGGGATCTCCCCGCCCGGCAGCTTCGCGCCACGGGTTACATGGCCATTTCGGAATACGGCAGCATCGCCACCTGACGGGACTGTCGAGGTCCCTTCACTTCCGCCAGTAACGTACTGCTCACCTTCTGGAAGCGCTTGAGGTCTTCACCGGCCAGACGCTCACTGCGGGGCAGTTCGGCCCGCATAGCATCGACCGGACGACCACTCACATGCAACTCATAGTGCAGATGGGGGCCGGTGCTGCGTCCGGTATTGCCGGACAAGGCAATGCGCTGCCCACGCGCCACCGTCTCACCGGGACGCACCAGAGGGCGGCTCAGGTGGAGATAGCGGGTGGTATAGCCCTGGCCATGCTCGATCACCAGGAAGCGGCCGGCATAGGGGTGCGAATCCACCCTCACTACACGCCCGTCGGCAGGCGCCTGAATCGGCGTACCAATGGGCATGGCGAAATCCGTACCATGATGCGGGGCGACGGTACCGGTCACCGGATGGCGGCGCCGCAGATCAAAGGGAGAACTGATCCGGTAGTTGCCGGCAAAGGGACGCCGGTCAAAGGGCGGTAACAAACTGTGACCTTCAGGGGTGTAGAAACGCCCATCCACATGGCGCGCGGCACTGATATTCAACTGAGCCCCCTGATAATCAAAGGCCAACAGTCTCAGTTCGATGGGTTCGTTATCACCGGCCAGGGTCTCCTGCTCCACCAGCAGGGAGAAGACATCCCCGCTACGGGCATGCATACGCACCGGCAGATGGCGATCGAGCAACACCGCCAGGGCGGCGGCGGCCCGGCCGGAGAGTTCCTCCCGACCGGCAAGCGCGGCGGAAATACTGCCCTCGACCCGCGCCGTAATCACCATATGAGTAATCTCGCGGCCACTCTCCACCTCACGGCGCTCAAAGTCCCAGCCTTCCGCGGCACGCTCCCATTCCACGCCCTTGCCACGGTCGGTCCAGATGCGCAGGCGGGTCAGATACCCCTCATCATCGGTCTGCCACTCCACCTGCTGACCCACTCGCAGACGGTTCAGCACGCGGGCATTTTCGGCATCGCCCAACAAGCGGTACAAGGTGGCCATGGGCAGCCCCCAGTCACCCACCCAGAGGGAAGACAGGCGATCACCACGGGCGATGGTGTACTCGAACCACTCGGAAGCCTTGGACACCTCTTCCTCGTCACCCAGGCTGAAGGACTCGTAGGAGGTTGGATTTTCATCCGGTCCCGTTGCAGGGTTCAGCCGCTCCTGAGTCATGAAGGAGGTCCGATGCAACTCACCCTGCCCCGCCTCGGCAGCCGAGGCCACCGCGATCCGGCGCCGCTCCTTGGGCTCGGCGGCCGTCACGGGGACGGCATGTCCCGCGCCCGACGGGCCGGCAGGGATATCCAGGGTCTGGATGAGGGCTACGGATGAAGACGAGCCATTGCCACCGAATCCGGACAGGATCTTGGGATATAAGGCAATGATGATCAGGAAAACAGCAAGGATTCCCATCACCATCGAAAAACTTGGTTTTGAAAACGGCATAGATGCCCCCGTAATTTGCTCACAATGCCTTGCCCTTGTCCCGCCGACTTCTGACGGCACGCATGTCATCGGGCGCGGGGCCTTTTCCGGTCACGCCGGCAAGACCCGGACGGTCAAAGCGCTGGAGACATCGGCGGCGCCGACTCCCCTTTGCGGGCGATTTCCCAACGCCCGCCGGACAGGGCGGAAATCCCCTGCACGGGTCTTTCCGCTTAACCCCAAAACACGGGGGAGAATAGCATCAGATAAAAGCGGGTGCGAATAAATATCATCAAATCAAGCGTTGAGGATGCATTTTTACCACATCACTTTCAATTTTTTGTGACATCCATCACGCTTCAGAAAAGACGCCGACCACAGAAAACGGGCCCCGAAAACGGGGCCCGTACGAGACGCGAGTCTCAGCCGATGGGGCGAACAACGGCCTCAGAAGGAGGTGAACAGACCACCGTTGACCGGGATGTTGGCACCGGTGATGTAGCCCGCCTCTTCGTCGCAGAGCATGGCCACGGTGAAGGCGATGTCGGCCGTGGTGCCCATGCGCCCGGCTGGAATCTGGGCAACGATGGCATTGCGCACATCTTCGGGCATGGCATCGGTCATGGCCGTCGCCGTGTAGCCGGGAGACACCGTGTTGACGGTGACGCCCTTGGCGGCCGTCTCCTGGGCCACCGCCATGGTGAAGCCGTGCATGCCGGCCTTGGCGGCGGAATAGTTGGCCTGACCGAACTGACCCTTCTGGCCGTTGACGGAAGAGATATTGACGACACGGCCGAAACCGCGGGAGGTCATGCCCTCCACCACATGGCGGGTGACGTTGAACACGCTGTTCAGGTTGATGTTGATGACATCACGCCACTGGTCTTCGGTCATCTTGCGCAGCGTCTTGTCCTTGGTGATGCCGGCACAGTTGACCAGAATGTCGATGGGTCCCAGACGGGACTCAATGTCCTGGATCATGTCGGCACAGGACTGGAACGAAGACACATCACCGGCGGCGATGTGCATGTCCAGACCTTCCGCCTTCATCTGCTGCTGCCAGGCCTCGGCCTCGGCCTGCAGCGCGGGCAGGTAATTGGCCACGACCACATGCCCCTGACGGGCCAGCTTCTTGCAGATCTCGGTGCCGATACCGCCGGTACCGCCGGTCACTAACGCTACTCGCTTGGTCACTCTTCGGACTCCTTGTTTCTTGACTGGCCTTGAGGGCTGCGAAAAAGGAAATCAGGCAGCCTTCTTGGCGACAGTGCTCACGTGCCTGACGGTTTCTTCCGCCGCTTTGACGGAGTCATCCATCAACTGGGTCATGGAATTGCGGGCGTCGTCCAGGATCTCATGACCATTCTTGTAACTGACAACCATCTTCCGGCTGCAATCACGCAGCAGGTCCGTCTGCAGGGTCAAAAGCTCCTGATACCCCTTGGCCTTGCCCGCCTGATCAAGGTGTTTCATGCTCACATCCACCAGGCCCGTGGTCAAGTCCAGCTGCTGCTCCAACAGCTTCTGAAAGGCCTGTCGGTTGATGTCACTCAGCTTGCGGAAGGTTTCAAAGCCGCTCTGGTTGGCCTTATTGAACAGCTCGATCATGTCGTTCATGGTGCGCTCTCCGGTGTTTGGGGTGCATGGACACAGCATCCAGCCTTGCCGCTGCTCATGCTGCGGCGCAACATATAACCCCATCCGAAAACGGCGTCAAGGCGACGTGCCGATTTTGCGACACAGGCCCGTCTGCCGTCACCGTCGGCCTCTAGATCTGCCGGGTCATTTCCGCTTTTTACCCACCCCCTGCTCTGCGTCCGCGGCATCTGCGGCTGCATCCTTCGGCGGCTTCTCACCCAGCGGCTCGGCCGGATCTTGCTTGGCCTCATGGCCTGAGCCCGGGAATACTGCGGCCTTGAAGAATTGATCCTGCATGCCCTTCCAGAACTCCAGGTTGCGACGGGTCATCTCCGTAATGTCCCAGGTAGCCCGTCCACCCAGCACACCGCGCATGCGGTCATTGAAATCCCGCTGCTGATCGGCAAAAAACCGCAAACTCTGGTCCAGGTAGCCGGAAAAGGCCTCGTGGACCGCCTCATCGTAGAAACGGATGAAACGCACCAACATCTCCGTGGTGAAGAGCGGCTCTCCGGCCGTCTCCTGCTCGGTGATGATCTGAATCAGGATACCCCGGGTGATATCCTTCCCCGACTGGCTGTCCACCACCTTCACATCGATCCCGCGGCGCACCAGCTGCTGCACATCGGCCAGCGTCACATACCGGCTCTCCTCGGTATCGTAGAGGCGGCGATTGGGGTATTTCTTCACTATCCGCGGTTCATTCACCCGCTTCTCCCATCAATCTTTCACATGGACTGCATGCAGGAGACCGGACCCGACGACAAGTCCGCCGGACCCGGCCGGGGCCTCGCCCCTGTCAGACCGCTTCCACTGCCAAAGCCACACCCTGACCACCACCGATGCACAGGGTGGCCAGACCACGTCGGGCACCGGTACGCTTCATGCCGTGCAGCAACGTCACCAGCACCCGGGCACCGGAGGCGCCGATGGGGTGACCGATGGCGATGGCACCGCCGCTCACGTTCACCTTAGACAGATCCCAGCCCAGCTGCTGGTTGACGGCGATGGCCTGGGCGGCAAAAGCCTCGTTGGCCTCCACCATATCCAGATCGGCAGGACGCCAGCCGGCCTTTTCCAGGCACTTGATGGTGGCGGGGATGGGACCAGTACCCATGATCGCCGGGTCCACGCCCGCAGCGGCGAAGGAGACGATACGGGCCAGCGGGTTGAGACCCAACTCACTGGCCATGGATTCACGCATGACCATCACGGCAGCGGCACCATCATTAATGCCGGAGGCATTGCCCGCGGTCACCGAACCGTCTCGACTGAACGCCGGCCTCAACTTGCCCAGACCCTCTGCCGTGGTGCCGTGACGGGGAAATTCGTCCGTGTCAAAGACCTTCACTTCCCCCCTCTTCTGAGGGACCTCCACCGGCACGATCTCATCCTTGAAATAGCCCGCCTTCTGGGCGGCTTCGGCCCGCTGCTGGGACTGGGCGGCAAAGGCATCCTGCTCCTCCCGGCTGACCCTGAACTCGCCAGCGATGTTTTCAGCGGTGGTGCCCATGTGATAGTCATTGAAGGCACACCACAGGCCATCCTTGATCATGGTGTCCACCATCTTCCAGTCGCCCATCTTGGCGCCCTGACGGGAACCGGGCAGCACATGGGGAGAGGCGCTCATGTTCTCCTGGCCACCGGCGATCACCACATTGGAATCACCACACAGGACCGACTGCCAGGCCAGATGAACCGCCTTGAGGCCACTACCGCAGACCTTGTTGATGGTCATGGCCGGAGAGGAATAGGGAATGCCGGCTTCCACGGCGGCCTGACGAGCGGGATTCTGGCCCACGCCCGCCTGCAGCACCTGCCCCAGGATGATCTCGTCCACCTGCTCAGAGGACAGACCGGTGCGAGCCAGCAGGGCCTTGATGACCATGGCCCCCAGGGTCGAGGCCGGAATCTGGGACAAGGAACCGTTGAAGGTACCGACCGGGGTGCGCGCCGCATCGACGATGACAATAGATTCAGCCATGTAAATCCTCCTGATCAGGGGCGTATTCTGAGATGGTATGCCTGTGGCCCGCCCCGTGACCGGATCATGATGCCCGGCACCGGGGGTGGCTCGCACTTTCAGGGCACTTGGTCTTGCTTTCCTGGCATATTTGATCCAAAAGGGAGACAGTCTCGGGGATCAATGAATCACTCCGGCTGTTTATACCAGAAGCGGTGCGCCTATGACCAACCATGACGCACCACCCCGGCGGAAATGTTGCACCGCACAACTTCTATGCTAACCTTATCCTCATAATGCTGTACGCTGTCGGATCGTCCCAAGTGCTGACAACCCAAGCCCGGAAACCTCCCATGGGCCCGGGTTTCCGATTGGCCGGTCGCGACAGCCCTCCGGATGATAACCACCTGGCCCAGAATGGACCCAAAGGAGATGATTGATGGCTGACTCAAACCCCTTTAACCCTGAAGACTGGATGGAAGCCCAGCGCAAGTACTGGTCTGCCTGGATGGACATGAGCCGCAAGTCCATGGGTGGCAGCGAAGGTACCACCAACTGGGGGAACGGACTGGACCAGTGGTGGAAGACCGCCTCCACCGGCATGCCCTTGTCCGGCAACGATGCCCTGGAACAGATGATGAACGTGGGTCGCGGCTATTTCTCCATGGCCGAGAACCTCTATCGCGGCAACAACGGGCAGCAGAATGCCGCCGAAGCCGTGAACAAATGGCTGGACCAGATGAGCAATGCCTTCCAGGGTTTCACCAACATGCCTGGTGCCAGCAAGGATGCCAAGGCCTTCTGGCAGATGCCCCTGGACACATGGAGCCGCGCCACATCCTCCTTCATGCCCATGCCGGGCGACTTCATGCAGGCCCTGCGGCCACCGGCCCGCGCGCCCTATGGCGATGCGGTCCAGGAACAGCTGGACCGCTTCCTGTCCGTACCCGGTGTCGGCTACACCCGCGAATCCCAGGAGCAGTACCAGAATCTGGCCAAACTGATGGTCAACTACCAGCAGGCCATGCAGAACTACCAGGGCGCCTTCAACAAGGTAGGCATGGACTCCATCGACCGTTTCCGGGCCCGACTGGACGATGCCAGCCGTCAGGACAAACCCATTACCTCCATGCGTACTCTCTACGATGAGTGGGTGGACGTCTGTGAAGAGGTCTATGGCGAATTCGTCATGTCCGAGGAGTACGCCAAGATCTACGGCGAGATGGTCAACAGCCTGATGGCAGTAAAGCGCCAGGGCACCCGTCTCATGGACGAGGTTACCGAAAGCCTGAACATGCCCACCCGCCGCGAGGTCAACACCCTGCACCGCCGCCTCCAGGAAAGCCGTCGTGAGATGCAGGCCCTCAAGACCGCCGTGCGCAAACTGACCGAACAGGCGAACGGCGATGCCACGCCGGCGCAGGCTGAAGCCAAGGCTGAAAGCAAAGGGGTCGCTGAAAGCGGAGAAAGTGCCGCAACCGGCACCCGCGGGCGTAGCACGGCCACCAAGCGCCAGACCGCATCCACCAAGGCCAAGCAGAGCGACTAAAAGGAGAGACGGCCAATGATTCCGATTCAGATCAGACCCGATCAGGTCATGGACGAGCTGACCACCTTCCAGAACAAGCTCACCCAGGGCTTGCAGAACCTGGCCGACGCCGGCGACATCCCTGCCGGCGTGACGCCCAAAGAAGCGGTCTACAAGGAAGACAAGCTCACCCTGTACCGTTTCCAGGCACCGGCCTCCGTGGTGCAGCATCCGGTACCGGTGCTGATCGTCTACGCCCTGGTGAACCGCCCCTACATGACCGATCTGCAGGATGACCGCTCCACGGTCAAGGGTCTGCTGGACGCCGGCATGGACGTCTACCTGATCGACTGGGGCTACCCGGACCGGGCCGACCGTTTCCTGACCATGGATGATTACCTCAACGGGTACGTGGACCGCTGCGTGGATGAGATCTGCCGTCGCCACAAGCTGGACAAGATCAACCTCCTGGGCATCTGTCAGGGCGGCACCTTCAGCCTGTGCTACAGCGCCATGCATCCGGAAAAGGTGCAGAACCTGATCACCATGGTGACTCCGGTGGACTTCCACACCCCGGGCAACATCCTCTCCCACTGGGTCAAGCATGTGGATGTGGACACCCTGGTGGACACCATGGGCAATATCCCCGGTGAACTGCTCAACTGGACCTTCCTTAACCTCAAGCCCTACCAGCTCATGGGCCAGAAATATCTGGACATGGTGGAAGTGCTGCAGGACAAGGACAAGCTGGATAACTTCCTGCGCATGGAGAAGTGGATCTTCGACAGCCCGGACCAGGCGGGCGAGACCTATCGCCAGTTCATCAAGGACTTCTACCAACAGAACAAGCTGATGAACGGTGGCCTGCACATCGGCGAGCACGAGATCGACCTGGCCAATGTGACCATGCCGGTGCTGAACATCTTTGCCGAGCAGGATCACCTGGTACCGCCGGATGCCTCCAAGGCCATGGCCGGAAAGGTAGGCACCAAGGACTACACCGAACTGTCCTTCCCCGGCGGCCATATCGGCATCTATGTGAGCGGCAAGGCACAAAAGACCGTACCGCCGGCCATCGGCAAGTGGGTCAAGGAACGGGGTTAATCAATCCCCCCTCCGCCCCTCTCTCCCATCGGGGGAGAGGGAACTGCCATGAGTCCCTGCGGGAAGCGCTGAATCACTCCCTCACTGCATCTACAGTCCCTCTGGCCGTCACTCCCGCGAAAGCGGGAGTCCAGGGTTCCCAAGCCGCGAGTGGATTCCCGCGTACGCGGGAATGACTGATTCAAAAACTGACGACCGACTCAGCACGGATAATGACAGACTCAGAGGCGGGAATGGCTCACGCCAAGGGATGATGCATTCAGAACGACCTTAGCGGCGCCACCCGGCCCGTGCGCCGGAATTCCAGATAGTCATCCAGTATCCGGCGATGATCGAAGGCCAGGGGCCGGTCCACCCGGTCCGGGGCCACGACCCAGACCGCCTTGGCATCATCCGCCGCCACCGGCATCCCCCGGGCCACCGCCGCATAGACGGCACTCACCGTATGCCCCCGTTCATCCCGGCCAGGGTCCGAATAGCAGCCCAGCAGGGCCTCCAGTCGCACCACCAATCCGGTTTCCTCCCGGGCCTCGCGGACCGCGGCCTGCTCTAGTGGTTCCCCCACATCCATGAAACCGCCGGGCAAGGCCCAGCCATGGGGCGGATTCAGGCGCTCGATCAGCACGATGCGATCGGCCTGATCCTTCAGACGAATGATCACGTCAGCGGCGATGAGCGGTGTCACGGGTCTGGGCACGGGTCTACTCCTTACCGATGAAGCGGCGGATATGACGCCGGTCACGGCGATCCGGGCGATGCTCCGTATGGGGCACGGCCAGCCGGGCCAAACGCCGTGCCTCGGCCTCCTCGGCACGTCGAATACGGCTCTCTTCCGACTCCCGGTACAGGGCCTGAGCCTCAGTGGCGGGCCGGCGCCGGTCGTTCAGCCCCAGCACCGCCACCTCCCAGGCCTCGGCATTGCGCGTGATGCGAAGCTGATCGCCCACCTTGACGGTCCGGGCCGGCTTGACCCGCTGCCCGTTCACATGGACATGTCCTCCGCTCACCGCTTCGGCGGCCAGGGCGCGAGTCTTGAAGAAACGGGCGGCCCAGAGCCATTTATCGATTCGCACAGCACTCAATGCATCACTCATGAACCAGGTCCGCGTGGATTGATACACTGGACAGC
>NZ_JAJNQM010000160.1:0-1382 GCF_022227785.1 Ectothiorhodospira lacustris
GAGTTAAAGTCAGATCTGGTGTATGGGGGGGGAAGGAAGGGTGGCGTATCCTGTTGATTGATCACGACCAAGATCTCAATCAACAAAAACGGATACGCCATGACCAAGTCTACCCTTCAAGCTGCTTCACAACCAGAACCGCAGGCCACGGATCCGCTGCACGAGCTGCTGCGCCAGGGTGCCCGCGACCTGATCACCCAGGCGGTCGAGGCCGAGCTGGCCACCTTCCTGGCGCAGTATGCCGAGAAGCGCCTCGAGGATGGGCGTCAGGCCGTGGTTCGTAACGGTCACCTGCCTGAACGCACGGTTCAGACCGGGATCGGTGATGTCAGCGTCAAAGTGCCCAAGGTGCGTGACCGCAGCGGGGGTGGCGCCTGCTTCAACAGCAGTCTGCTGCCGCCCTACCTGAGACGGGCTCGCAGTGTTGAGGAGTTGATCCCCTGGCTCTACCTGAAGGGGGTTTCCACCGGGGACTACCAGGAGGCCCTGGGGGCGTTGCTTGGCGAGAAGGCCAAGGGGCTCTCGGCCAACACGGTGTCACGGCTCAAGAAGCAGTGGGAGGACGAGCACACCACGTGGCGGCAGATGAACCTGTCAGACCGTCGCTACGTCTACTGGTGGGCCGACGGCATCTACAGCAAGGTGCGCATGGATGACCGTTTGTGCCTGCTGGTGATCATCGGAGTCACCGAGCACGGTCGCAAGGAGCTGGTGGCTGTTGAGGATGGGTTCCGCGAGTCGGCAGATAGCTGGGAGGCGCTACTCACCCACCTGCGGGAACGCGGCCTCACCACCGGTCCCAAGTTGGCCGTGGGTGACGGTGCCATGGGATTCTGGGCGGCGCTGAGTAAGATCTATCCACAGACGGACCATCAGCGTTGCTGGGTTCACAAGACGGCGAATGTGCTCAACAAGCTGCCCAAGTCGGTGCAGCCCAAGGTCAAGTCTGACCTCCAGGAAATCTGGATGGCGCAGACCCGAGAAGGGGCTCACAAGGCCTTTGATCGCACCCTGAAGCGTTTCGAGGCCAAGTACCCCAAGGCGATGGCATGCCTGAACAAGGACCGGGATGAACTGCTGGCGTTTTACGATTACCCGGCGGAGCATTGGGTGCACATCCGCACCACCAACCCGGTTGAATCGACCTTCTCCACGGTTCGCCTGCGGACCAAACGCAGCCGGAACTGTGGATCCCGGGCGACGACCCTGGCGATGGTGTTCAAGCTGCTTCAGAGCGCCCAGAAGCGCTGGAGACGCATCAAGCATTTCCAGAAGCTGGAACTGGTCGTCAACAACGTCAAGTTCCAGGACGGGGAGCAAGTAATCGATCAGTCAGACAGGAAGGCCGCCTGACCGTCGTACACCAGATTTGACAATAACTC
>NZ_JAJNQM010000161.1:0-1336 GCF_022227785.1 Ectothiorhodospira lacustris
GCGTAGCCGTCCTTGGGTTTTGGTTTCAGTGTGGGGTCTGCTGCTGTTCGATGTACTGGCGCACGATGGAAATCGGCGCACCACCGCAGCTTGAAGCGAAGTAGGACGGCGACCACAGCACGCCTTATTTCGCCAAAAGGACCAAGTGGCCGTGCATATTGAAAACGCAGTGCCGTCCGCGTCTAATTTCGTTTTCGTCGCTCATGGACCAAGGGTATGATTGAGCCATGCAACGCCTTCAAGCCTACAAGTACGAGCTGAGGCCCAACGGTCGGCAGGAGCGGCAAATGCGCCGCTTCGCCGGCTCGTGCCGGTTCGTCTACAACAGGGCGCTGGCGTTGCAGAAAGAACGCTACGAGCACGGCGAGAAGAAACTCGGCTACGCTGGGCTGTGCAAGCGGCTCACCGAGTGGCGCAACAGCTTGGACACCGCTTGGCTGGCGGATGCGCCAGTGCATCCGCTGCAACAGACTCTCAAGGACCTGGAGCGGGCTTACAGCAACTTCTTCGCCAAGCGGGCCGACCTGCCTCGTTTCAAGAAGAAAGGCCGGTCGGACAGCTTCCGCTACCCCGACCCGAAACAGATCAAGCTCGATCAGGTCAACAATCGTCTATTTCTGCCCAAGCTCGGCTGGCTGCGCTATCGCAACAGCCGGGAGGTACTGGGCACGGTGAAGAATGTCACCGTGAGCCAGTCGTGCGGCAAATGGTTCGTGAGCATCCAGACCGAGCGCGAGGCGGCGCAGCCCCTCCCACAGGGCGGTGCGGTCGGTATCGACATGGGCATTGCCCGGTTTGCCACGCTCTCGGACGGCACGTTCTACGGACCACTCAACAGCTTCAAACGGCATGAGACGCGCCTCTGCAAGGCACAGCAAGCCCTCTCCCGCAAAGTGAAGTTCAGCAACAACTGGAAGCAGGCGAAAGCCCGCGTCCAGGGTATTCATGCCCGCATCGGCAACGCCCGCCGCGACTTCCTGCACAAGACCTCGACCGCGATCAGCCAAAACCACGCGATGGTGTGTATCGAGGACTTGCAGGTACGGAACATGTCCAGGTCGGCGGCAGGCAGCACCGAGCAGCCGGGTAGAAACGTTCGGGCCAAGTCCGGCCTGAACAAGTCCATCCTCGATCAAGGCTGGTTCGAGTTCCGCCGCCAACTGGATTACAAGTTGGCATGGCAAGGCGGCTGGCTGGTTGCAGTGCCGCCACGGAACACCAGCCGCACCTGTCCGTGCTGCAGCCATGTGTCGGCGGACAACCGGCAGACACAGGAGCGGTTCGCCTGCGTCGAGTGCGGCTTCGAGGAAAACGCCGACGTGGTCGGCGCGATCAA
>NZ_JAJNQM010000162.1:0-1265 GCF_022227785.1 Ectothiorhodospira lacustris
GCCGTTGAGACACGCGGGTCTCTCTCGTTGCCGGAGGTTCGGGCCTTCACCGTGTCTCACCCATTACGGTGAGCATTTGGCTACTATGCCGTCTGCTGACTTCTGCCTCATCACGCCAAGCGTTGCCGATTGGCGCGCTGTCCGGGTCACGGTAGGGTCCGGTGGTGGTTCCAGCCCTTTCGAGCTGGCCCTCGGTCCGGCTCCCGTGGCGACCAAAGCCCCTGTAGGGTTCGATGGTTATTCCGGCCCTTTCGAGCCGGCCCTCAGTTCGACTCCCATAGGGACACGGACCGCCAGTGAGACAGATCTCCCCGAATAAGAACATGAACTTTCAGTGCACAACCGCCGCATTTACCCTATCCCCTGCACCTGATGGGCTTTGTCACCTTGTGCTGACTCGCCCGGGGACTGAGCCTTATATGCGATTTCTGTCCGTCAGCTCACACCTTTGCGCTCGAGCTTCCTTCAGACATTCCCTCACGGGTTTGCCCTTGCCGTCGGCTAGTAGTTACAGTCGTCCACAGAGTGGACATCACAGGTACTCCTACAGGGGACTTTCACCCCATCAGTTCATGCCCATGTCGGGCGTACACCAAGCAATTAAGTGCGCTCCCTGCGGTCGCCGGACCTCGTTTCACTCGGCCGCTTATTGCGGGCGTTAGCGCGCCGCGCAAAGCGCGGCGCATCTGGCCGGGTGTAAGTCCTGGCATGGAAAGGGTTAACCACCCACCATTACCGAGTGTTGCGCCTCTGGCGGAGCGGTGGCCGCGGTGAGAACTGAGGCTACAGGCGAACAAGAGAGGTGAAGCGTACACAGGGTACGTCATAGACCGGATGGGGACGCAGCCCCTTAGAGCTGGAATCGCTTCGAAAAGCCGTTCCGGATTGGCGAGCGTTGTAACGTGCGTGAAGCCTAAACGAACCGGGCGCATTGGTGAGCCTGGAGAGAGCCGGCGGAGTTCTCAAGCTACGGTATGTGACGAGAGATGCGTCGTGAACGCGGGAGGCCCTTGTGGCTCCTGAGCCGGAAAAACTTTGGGAAACAATGACATATGGCTATTGAGGCACGAAGGAGAAATCTGGATACAGGGCTAGGCCGGAGTCAGGGTGAGCCTGAAAGGCCCGGTACAGGTAAGGAAAGCGGACCCCGAGAAAGGGAACGTGACCTGACGGCCACCGGGGAGTCGGATCACCTCATACTACTCCGAGACGGTAGAGCCAATCACATGGGGAAGGGGGTGACAGTCATACACAGTCCGCAAAGG
>NZ_JAJNQM010000163.1:0-1162 GCF_022227785.1 Ectothiorhodospira lacustris
GAGAGCCAGCGTCGTTTACTGCAACTATTAGACTGATACTGGCGGTGTAAACCCTGCAGTTCTGCCGCCATACCCATCAGCCAGGCGACAAAACTGGCCAAGGCAGCGATCAGCAGCAGCACCTCAAACCGGGCCGCCGAACGGGAGCGGGATCGCTCCACACCCAGGCCGTAATGCCGACTTTTTGTTGCCCGAAAATCCTCTTCAATTTGCATGCGCTGCGTGTACAGTCTCAATACCAGTGCCAGGCTATCCTGGCCGCCGGTCAGTGAGGTCACCAGCAACCAGGGTTCCCGTGCCCCAACCGCATGCTCACGACTCTTGCTGTCCTGTGCCCGCTGTCCACCACGCGTCTTGTGGACGCGCCCCTTGGGTGGCTTGCGCAACCCGTACACCTGACAGGGTAGCGACTCGCGCCGGGTCATGATGAAACTGCCCAGGTAACACGGCGTGTCCTGCTCCAGGAGCAAGCCCAGTTGTTGGCAGTCAAGCCAGACCGTCTCACCCGGACGGGTCAGCTTGGTATTGCCGCGAATGCGTCCCACCCAGTCCCAGCCCAGCGCCGAAACGGCGCGAAACCAGGGCTTTTTAAAGCCTGCATCGGTCACCACGATCGGTACCGAACCGGGCGGTAGAATCTCTTGCAACTTCGACAGGAATTCGGCCTGAACCTCTGGGTTGGCGTAGAGCTTCTGCGGGTGACAACGCTGGTACACCGTCCTGCCCTGGCCTCCCACCGGCACACTGGCCCTGAGCACATGATAACCCTCGTCATCAGCGATCGGAGACCAGTCCACCAGGATGACTGGTCGGCCTACCTGTCCCACCAGCCAGTAGGTCATTGCGCGGTACACGTGAGGTGCATCCGCTTGCATCCGGGCGTTGCCCACCAAGCGATCCATCTGCTTGATGCTCGCTTTTTCCGTGACCGGGCGGGCAGAGGCGCGACCCAGCCCCGTCACTGAAGTGCATTGTCCTTTCACCGCCGCCTCCACCGCCGTCATCAGCGACTTCATCCGGCTACGGTGGACTGGTTGACACAGGGCACCCAAATTTGTCTCAATCACCTGCGTGGCATGCATCGGCTTCTCGCGCGCTTCTTTGATTGGTTGGCGCCTTTAAAGAAACACGATCGGACCGGTGCATGTCCACCCCTCCGCCT
>NZ_JAJNQM010000164.1:0-1020 GCF_022227785.1 Ectothiorhodospira lacustris
ACCCGCATGCGGGGTGTTGTGGAGGCCGGGGGAGAAAAACCCCCGGCAATCCGATTATGCGATTTACCCATAGTGCCTTTTCCTGTGACAATTGGGACATAAAGCCACTACATTTTCGATGGTGTCTTCACCGCCCTGTGATAAAGGCACTACATGATGAACCTCTAAAAATGGTTCGTTTGTACCTTTTGTGAGAAATGGAGCAGTATTTCCGCAATCTTGACATAAACCATTGGCAATGCGTTTTGCTTGCTCAATGACATACGGGCTGCGAATATATATGGATATGCTCGTTCCTGTTTTTCTTGGCTGTGAATTGTGATTTTTTGCTAGTTCATTCAGCTTGGTATCCGAAACATTCTTTAACCGTTTGATTGTTCTATTTTCGTTCTCTGTTATTGACTTGAATGCAAATGATGGATTTTGGAGAAAAATACCAGTTACTTCCGATAAGTACTTCACTGCGCCAACTGAGTGCGCACCGATCATTTGAGGAAGGATGTGAGTATGATTTATTGCATACTTTATGAAGCCTGTGTTGCTTTCTGATATGGCCGAAATCCAATCGACGATATTTTTATTGAACACCAGCCCGATTGAGTTTGGAACTTTTGCTAGACATTGAGGCGCCTCATTAAAGTTAGCTGTATTTATTGCGTTGGAACCTTTAGTGTAACCCCTGAAGAAAAAATCCGTATGTGACTGCTTGCAATCTTTTGGCAGCTCGTCTTTAAGGCATAATACTAATATTTCATGTTCGTATATTTGAATGCAATATTCTTGGCCTACGTTGAACCTAATGAATTTTCCGTTTAAATTAAAATTTAAATTCCAGTTGTTCGGGTTTGCTTCATGAGCAACCATTATTTGGCTTGCCAAGAAAAACGCTAGTTCATCCCCTTTTGTATGAATGGCAAATAGTTTGCTAATATAATTTCTGGCATCAATAACGCTATTTCTATCGATATTTGCCATCAGCTATGCCTCAAGCCTTTCAACGCATAACGTGAAGCTTCAGCC
>NZ_JAJNQM010000017.1:0-45296 GCF_022227785.1 Ectothiorhodospira lacustris
CGTGCGTTCCCTGTCATCGTAGGTCCGCTCCCGCTCGTCCCTGACCACCCCCAGATTCAGGTAGGTCCGATCCTGCAGTCGGTAGCTGGCATCCACGTGGTAGCGGTTCTGGGTGGAACTGACCGGACGTGAAGACCATGTCCGTCCATTGTGTTCCACGTCATAGGCGGAAGTGCGGTTGTCACGATCGTCGTAGCGGTAACCCGCACGCAGGTTCAGCCGCTCGTGGGGGCGGCCGCTGGCCCGAAGGTTTACCAGCGTGGTGTTGATCTGCCCGTCCAAAGATGAAGGCAGCCCGTCGAACTGCTCCACGAATCGTTCATCCTGGGTCATCCGGCCCAGGGCCACGTCGGCGCCTATCCGGGCGGTGCTTTCGGTAAAGCTGTAACCGATAGAACCCGTGAGCTGATGAAACTGATTGTCCGGCTCCAGGGCCACCGTACGGCTCGGAGCATTGTCCCAATTGGCCACCGTGGCATCGGGAACATCCAGACTCTGGCCATCCCGCTGGGAGAAGACAGACACGTGATAGCCCAGCCGTCCCTGCAGCTGGTCACCGTCGTAGGTGACATCGGCCTCGAAACGGGTGGTCTCGTAATCCACCGGCACCGGCACCACGGCGGAACGTTGCAAGGCCCAGAAGTAGTCGTTGTTCACGCCTCGGGCCATGAGGCCATCCTTGCGGTCGTAATGCACCGCCGTACTGGCCCGCCAGCGGGTATCCAGGTTGACCCGCCCGCCCGCGCTCAGGCGCTCGCGCTTCACACCCAGATCCACTTCGCGCAGAAACTCATCGGCAGTCGCCGCCCCGCCCGCCGCTGGCAGGCTCAGATTTCCCGAGCCGGTCCCACGGTAGGGCGTACCCACGTCCCGGTACTGGTAGCTGGGCATTTCCTGGTAATACAGGAAGGTGCTGTAACGCCCCCGCTCACCGGCATCCAATTTCAGGCTGCGGGAATCCAGTCCGAGGTTGCGGCCTTCCAGTCGCCAGTAGCGGGTGGTATCTCCGTCATGGGGATCCAGGCCGCGCAGCAGGAATCCCAGATCCAGAAACACCCCGGCCTGGTCGACGCCGGTAAAGCGTCCCAGCCGGAAGGAGTCCTCGCTCAGATAACCGACCCCGGCCCGGATCTCCTTTCTGACAATCTGGCTTGATCCCTCCTGCGCGGCCAGGGTCAAGGGCGTGGCCAGTCCCACGGCGCAGACCGTGGTGGTCGTCAAGAGTGATTTCGACATTCTGCTCATGATTCTCTCCTCGCACCTGTCCACCGGGAGATACCGGTGACGGTTGGCCTCATTCCTTGAAGACGAAGCCACGGGGATGGTTGGAACCGTGGACCTGGCTATGGCAGTTCAGGCAGCTGCGACCCTGCACCCGGAAATCCATACGTGCGCCGGTGAGTGGCACGTCGGAGTGGGAACCCAGGTGACACTGCTGACACAGCATGGGGGGGCGGCTGACCAGCATCGGCCGATGGATGGAACCGTGGGGATCGTGACAGGTGGTGCAGGCCTCGCGAGCCGGGTTGTGCTCCCACAGGAAGGGTCCTCGCTTTTCGGCGTGGCAGTTGTAGCAGGTCTCATTCACCGTATGACCGATCAGCTTCTTGGGACCGGGGGTGCCATGGGGGTTATGGCAGTCGGTGCACTGCATGAGGCCTTCCGGGACCGGGTGATGAGAGGGCTTGCCGAAATCGGCGCGACGATCCAGGTGGCAGGCACCGCACACTTCCAACTGGGTATCGGCCTTGAGCAGTCTCGGGCGCTCATTGTGCATAGCATGGCAGTTGACGCAGGCCAGGCCGGAGAATTCATGGGTGCTGCCATGCCAGTGGCGGCGCGCGCCCTCCTCGTGACAGCTCAGACAGGGCTGGTTCATGCGCTCGGCGGATTCCTTCTCGGGGTTGAAGAAGATCTCCATCCCGGGTCCGTGACAGCGATTGCACATGCCCTGGGCAAACGGCGTGCGCTCATCGGCGAAATTGGCATGGGGTGTCCTGAAGATGCGCTGCACGTGTTCCTGGATACGGGCGGAGCGGTCCACCTCCAGCTTGGGTACCTTGTCCACCCCACGTATGGGCCGTTCCGGATCACCGCCCACCGCCCAGGCGGGCGCCACGGGCACCAGCACCATCGCCAGTGCAATGCCGAATACGAGTAACCAATGCCTCATCACAACCCCCTCTGGTTTGCCCCTGTTTGTTATTGCGCAGGCCCTGCAACAGGCCTGGTGGTCAACATCGACCGCTGGATGGTGGGGCAAGGTTCGCCAGCCTGCTGATGCAGGATGCGGGCCAACAAAAAACCATATGTAAATCGTTGATTCTTATGTCGACCCGGGGGCAGGAACAACCATGACCAGTGGTTAAAAACAGACCGATCGGCGGTGGGCTGGTAAAAAATCTTCCAGCACGCCGTCCCGTTAAGCCCAGCGGGCTCAAACCATCACCGGGGATATTCGTGGATGAGGCGTGAGCAGGTTATGACCATCTTGCGCAGAGAATGAACAGCGCCGGTGCGGTTGCAAACCCGGTATTTGCCCGGAGTTGCACAACGGGAATCAGCGCCTGGGACCTCGACAATCCCTAGGTCCGATCACTAAAAGCCATTGAGATCACAAGCTTTTATGTACACATAAACCAACAACGGGATTTCGAGCAGCGTTATCCATGCAGTGCTCCGGCCAGGATGGCACGCTCTCTGCAAAGATCTCGGCGCTGTCAGCACATTACAAAATGAGATAGAGGAGAACAGCACCATGAGTGACAAGAACGCTTCCATGCAGCGTCGCCGATTCCTGAAAATGGGCGCGGCCGGTGCCGCGATCACCATCCTGCCCGTGTCGTGGCACGCGGCCCTGGCAGCGGAACGCCTGGACCCGAGCAGTGCCCAGGCAAGGGCCATGAGCTATGTGGAAAATGCGTCGGACTCCACCCACAGCGCCTATCAGGCAGGCCATAACTGCGCCAACTGTCTGATGTTCAGTGATCCGTCCCAGGCGGAATGGGGGCCTTGCGCCGTATTCCCGGGCAAGCTGGTCGCGGCTGGTGGATGGTGTAATGCCTGGGTGACCCGGGGCTGACCGACGGCTGCAACAACCTGAAGTTTCCATACCAAACCGAAAAAATGAGAACTCCCCCCAAAAAATCAGGCTAAAGACTTGATCCTTGAACAGCGCCGGGAAATGATTCCAGCGAATCCCAGAGGCAAGGACGCCCCCCATGTTCACGGCTGCCGGCGGCGCCTCCGATCAGGAGGTCCACTACTTTGATGACACGGATGTTCTCACCATCTTTCGGGGTGGCAGCCTTTCCTGGCGCACCCAGAACCCGGGGCTCCTGGGCCTGGGCATGGCGGCCCTGGACAATGGCAGTATCGGCATTGCCCAGGGCCTGCCCGTTTTCCCTTCCCTGGACCAGGGCCGGCGAGCACTCAGGGCCTGGCTCGGCGGTCAGGAGACAGCGCATCAGACGCTGGCCGGTCTCTATCGCCGCATTGATCCCGACTGGACGCTACCGGAAACATCCGCGCCGGATGGAAGACGGATAAGCCGCTGCCCCCGGACCGGCCTGGATGGTGATGTCCTGCTGGGCAGACTCAACCCGGGGGACATTCGGGCGATCGCCGACACGATCGAGGCACGCATCGGCCTGATTCCCGGCACCATCCTCACCCGCCCACTCACTTCGGGAGAACCTGAGTCCGGTCACGTGGGAGGCAACTCACCCCGGACTTCCGGCAACCGAAACATCGCCATCAACGGTCGCAGCGCGGTCCATGCCGGCTCGGAAGGCATCCTCACCACCATCGACGTCTGCCGTACCCGCATCGGCAAAAAGTGCAAGCCCATCCCGTACATGAACGTGGCGGAGAGCATGGATGCCGTCGGCACCGCCGACAGCATCCGCATCAACGGCCACCCCGCCTGTCACCTGGATTCACGATTCTCCAGAAGTCGAGGAGACGAAGCCGGCAACTGCGGTGGCCTTCGCTCCGGTACCCGACAGGGTCATGCGGAGTTTCTGACCGCCTCCGGCAATGTCTTCTTCGAGGGACGACCGGCGGTCAGGCAATTCGACCAGATGGTTTCCAACTGTCGCAACACGCCACCGGCACCCTTGATGCAGCCAGGCTGCACACCTCCGCCTGAAATCGATCCCGAGATGCTGGAGGCGCCGCCTCTCGCAGAGCCTCCTTATGCCCTGCGCCTGGACATTGATCTGGATCGCGCAGAAGGGAAAGGACTGTTGATCGAGCTGACGACTCATGGCACTACCCAGCAACCCGTGGAAGCCTATCCCGAACCGGAGCCCGGTCACCGGGGCCACCATCGGATGATCTTCACAGGGCTCGAAGAAGCACCGGTCGACCTTGCATTGCGGCTGGAAGATCCCTTTTACGGTATCTATCGAGTCCCGCTGGCCAGTGGAGTCATGCCGCAGAAAAGGAACTTTGCAGGTGACCCGGAACTCAGGGTGCATCGCCACCGCCATCAGTTCGTCGCCGTCGTCCTGCACCGGGCGCTGGATCTGGACCAGCGGGAAACTGCCCCAATACGCCCTGGGTGCCGGGTTTACATCTTTCGTGACGGACATCTGTGGCGCGAACTGGAAGCCGGCCCCGAAGGCTGTTGGTTTGAAGTCAACCTGGCTCAATGGCAGGGCCAGGACGAGCGCCCGGCACATTGCCCTCTGGGCGCAAAACTACTCCTGCCCCACTACGTGGCAGGACATCTCCATGAATATCACCTGGCCATGAGCGAGATTCCCTGGCATTGGGAGCGGATTGAGGGTTTTGGGGGGATGGCGTGGGGGGATTTGAGGAATCAATCCTCATCAATATCAATGAACACAAATAAGCCTAACCGTAATGATTCGATTGTGGCAGAAAGGTTTCAACCTCTATGTTTAGGCAGAGATAGCGCAAGGTCGGGGCGCCTTGGATATAACGCAGAACATGGAGGGCAACCACGTAAACATTTTCAGCTGCAAGACGACAGAAATGACATGCTCACATTACGAGACGTCTCCAGCTGTCTTATAGCAATATTTCAAGACCCCTTGCAGATGACAAGAGATTTAAAAAATCAACTAGACGAGCAACTAACCACACTAGAAAAAATTGAAGAATCCGCCACAAAAGGAGAAATAGCACTTGGAAGACTGATTCAGAAAATGATAGAGCAAAACCCAGAACTAACTAAAGTAGCAGACACCATAAGAATAAAAAGAAGGCTTGATAAATGGGATAAAATAACCCTCAAATCCAATAAGATAAAAAACTTAACAGAAAGAAAATTGGCAAAGATAATAAATTCAAAGGATTTCGACAGATCAATAGAAGACTTCACCAGTAGCGAAAACCCAGAGACAAGAGGCATCGGAATACTGCATTGGGGATATGCAATATTTGAAAACGAATCTCAAGAATCCCTGGATTACTTATATAAAATAGCACTGGGAGAAATAGTAAAAATCCCGGTCATTAACGGCAGGGACAGCGAAGCAAGAAAAATACTATTCGCCTGGTTTGAGAGCGTAGAGAAATTAAAAACAACAAACATTAATCTAGCTAGCATCAAAGAAAGCGACCGTTTAAAGCTAATCACATTTTCTGCGGACGCCATTGAAGCAATATTACAAGCACTGACAGAAGCAACACTAAGTAAAAACCTAGAAACCCCAGAGACAGGAATACAAAAAACGGCAGAACTACTCGAGCGGATAACAAAAGTAAAACTGGATAGAATAAAAATATATTCAGAAGAAATAAATAGAACAAACATAAGCGGAAAGACAAGAAATAATACCGAAAATACAAAAATAAAACACCTTGAATTACCAAAAATAATAAGCCCAATACATTACATCCAGATCAGCCAAAAAATCACGTCCAACCCAAACTATAGAGCAAGCTTAAACTGCGTAAAAATACCAATAATTACAGCAAACATCTTCAGCGCCGCAAAAAACCCAAAAAATGCCACACTCGAAGAGCAGCTAGACCTAGTCTCAGCACTATCGGCGCTTGCAATATTCTCAATAAATGAATTGCAAATAGAAAAAGCAATAAAGAACACTAACAGAAGAGCCTTTTATGAAGGTCTGCTACGTAAAACAAGTAGATTACTGAATCGTGGGGTCGGACTAATAGAGTCTGCCACTGGCATAATAGCCATAAAAAATGGGATAAAACATAAAAACATGGGTCAAGTCTTTGGAGGCTCACTAATATTCATTTCGGGAGCGATAACTTTTCTTATCCCAGCAGGACCAGGGCTAGTAATACTAACAGCGTTAGCCATTGGCGCATTAGGCCAGACAGCAACAATGGCTAACACAAGGAGCAAAACACAAAAAGAAATAATAAATAGCTACTTTGGAAAAACACCAAAAACAGAAAACCCAAAAGACATAAAGAAAGAAATAGAAAAGATCATAATCTCTACAGTCAAAATAGAACTAAAAACAATAATTCACGACATAAAATCAAACCGAATAAAAAGCTACAAAAGAAAAGCCAACAAAACCCAAGAAGACCTACTTAAAATTCATAGAAAAACAAATGAGCTAGGACCTGAAGATCCGGTCATCATTGAAATAATAATATCCACCCCACCCAACCTAATCGGAAGTAAAAACATAAATGGAAGCATAGAATTCAATCACCAAAAAATTAATAGAAAAATTACAGAAGAAACCAAGTCAAAGACAACGAAATCAGAAAAAAACCAAAAAACTCACTTCTATTTAGAGGCAAAAAGAAAGGAGATAACACATGGGATTAGAACAAAAATAGAGATAAAACTACCCGGAATAGAAGATGATATCATTAAAAAATTTGAGCAAAAATGGCCGAACAGCACCATTTTCATAAAAAGTCATCACGAAAAAATAGAAGCGAATAAATAAACAACACTAGCAGGGAAAAAGAAAACATGGGCGTCGCAAGATCAACCGTAAAATCTCCACTAATTGAAACCTTCAAAAGATCGGATATAAAGATATCAAAAGAAAAAAATACCTCGCTACTTTCAGAAAAAATTATCGAAAAAATAAGGAGCAACGAAATACAAAGCCCAGCCCCGGCAAGACATGATAAAAATTTATTAATATATGGAGACAACTACTGGAGCCCGACTGTTGACACGATCGCCACGACGATGTTACTAGCTGGGTTAGTTATGCCAATATCAGCCATTTTTTACAATATAAATCTATGGATGATATGGCTTATCCTACTAGTACCTACAGGCATTCTTTTATTTAAAATAACTGATAAAACAAAACATAACAGATTTGTCATATTCGACAAAGAAAACCAAGTCGTCCACATCCCAAAACTACTATCAAAAAGGCAAGACACTATAAATTGGGGCGACACATCATTCTTAATTCACGATCACCATAACCCAGTAAAACCAACAAAATACGAAGAAACACATCTGAGCATCATAAGGCCGCCAGATGACCTAATTGTTAACGGGGCACCAAGCGCCTACTTGAGGTACAAATTAATAAATGTATCAGACTGCCTAGAAAATAAATACACAGACGAAGACGCAGAAGAAATTTACTGCTACATATTAAGGTTCATGGAAAAAAAAAGCCCAACCCTCCGGGAAGAGGCACATACAAAAAACAAAAACCCACCTAAAAACATCGACTCTGAAGACTGGCAATGGTCACTACTAAAAACTGAAAAACTACCAAAAAAACCCAACTGGATACGGCACCCAGACGGCAGATGGGAGAGGACTGGCCCTGGAACTGTTATCCGGAAAACCCTTCTTGATGGCTTCCGAAAGAGCAAAGGGCATGGATAAAGCCATCACTAAACATAAAACACCAATAAATTATCCTGCCGTCACGCCCACACAAGCGGGAGTCCGGAATTTCCAGTCCATGACTGGATTCCAGCTTCCGCGGGAATGACGGACGGGATGCATCCAGAACAAACCTGATCAATGTTTTCAGCAGTCAGGCCAGCTTGCACATAAAACGACAAAGCTGAAATGGAGCACAAAAAAAGAAGCACTCTGAAATTCATTTCAGAGTGCTTCTCGTTACCTGCTTGAACTTCTGAGTCAATTCTGGACGGACAGGTACTCTTCCATGGTTTCTGCATCAACTGCACGGACAGTACTGCTCAATGGACCAACGCCAATACGAGCTACATGATTACCGCTCTTCTCCTGACCCGGCTTGAGCACCCATAGACGACCATCCTTCGCCTTCGCCTGGAAACCCGGCTTGGTTCCCAGATATTCCAACGCGGTGTCCCGGTCCAGAGCGCGCAAAGTCATCCCATGAGGGCCGGCACCGATCAAGGCCACATGATTGCCACTCTTCTCCTGACCCGGCTTGAGCACCCACAGACGGCCATCCGACTCTTCAACCCGGAATCCGGCGCGATCAAACGGGCCATTCATTTCAGCCTGTTGCAGCGTGGCCTGAGCAGTCGGAGACTTTTCCGGTGCGGTCTGGCAACCGGCAACGCCCATCACCAGTACAAGGCCCGCCAGCAGGAGGGGAAATTTTTGTTTCATTGCAATCGTTCCTCAAAATCAGCCGTTGTCTACATGGAATTCAATGAGCAAAACACGTTTATGCTAAGCATCCATGATGACAATTTGCTGACAGGGCAACAGTCCCGAGGAAGTTCACAGGCCTGTCACTCTTACGTGGTATTCATGGTGAGATGCGTGGAAATGGCCGCGTGCGATACAGGTTCCCTGCCCATGACTCAGCACCCTGCCCCGGTAACCCAGGATACATCACCGGCAGATCTGAATACGTTGACGGATGCCATGCTCAAGCTCAGGAACGAGGTGGTTTCCGGCGCCGAACGGCGGCTGAAAAAATCTCATCCCGACTGCCCGGACATCATTCCATTTTCCGCCCGCAATCTGGCCCAGTATCTGGCATTGAGGGCCATGGATCTGAGGCCCCTGCAGATGAGCCTGACAAGACAGGGACTCTCTTCCCTGGGACGCACCGAGGCCCATGTCATGGCCAGCATCAATCAGGTGCTGCGGGTACTGACCCGGCTTACCCATCGCAGCCATGAAGCCGATCCGGAACCCACCGGTATCGATTTCGACCGTGGTCTATACACCCTGAAGGAGAATGCGGACCATTTGTTCGGGACCCCACCTACCGAAAGGAATGTGCGCATCATGGTCACATTGCCCAGGGAAGCTGCCTTGCATGAGGATCTGGTACTCAAGCTGATGGAAACCGGCATGGACTGTGCTCGCATCAACTGCGCCCATGATGATCCGGAGGCATGGTCCGCCATGATTCGACACCTGCGGTCCGCAGAGCAAAGGCTGAATACCCGCTGTACGATCCTGATGGATCTGGCGGGCCACAAACTGCGCACCGGCCCTCTGGCCCACCGCCCGCCGGTTTCCCATGTCAAACCACGACGCAACCTGCTCGGCAGGATGGTACAGCCGGCGCAGGTCATCCTAACGCCCGCGAATGCGACACCCATGACTGCTGCCGGTGAGGGGGTCTACCAATATCTGCTACCGAGCCCATGCCTGGAACGCATGCAGGTCGGCGATCGGCTGGTCTTCGAGGATACCCGGGGCAAGAGACGCAGGCTGAACATCATGGAAACACTGGACCACGGCGGCCGGCTGGCCACCCTGGACCGCAGCGCCTATTTCACCAGCAGCACCCGATTCATCCATGAACGGCCGGATGAGATGGGACATTGGCAGGAGATACAGACACTGCAACTGGTCTGGCCTGAGTTGGAACCCGTCACGATCCGCCTGTTCAAAGATGATCTGTTGTATCTGACCCGCAGCCAGACCCCGGGGCAACCGGCAACGGTGGACGACAGCGGGCAATGCCTGCTGCCCGCACACATTGCCTGTACCACGCCCAAGGCACTGGCGGCCCTGGCGCCGGGGCAAAAAGTCTGGATCGATGACGGCAAGATCGGCGGCACGGTGGATCACCTCACTGACGATGGTGTCATGATCCGCATTACCCACTGCCGTCCTCAGGGGCACCGTCTACGGCCGGACAGAGGCATCAATTTCCCCAGCGCCTCACTGAACCTGCCCGGTTTGAGTCCGCAGGATCTCGAACATCTCGATTTCGTGGTGGCCCACGCGGACCTGGTAGGCTATTCCTTCGTCGAATCCCGGGAGGACATGGTCCTGCTCATGGATGAACTGGCTCGGCGAGGAGGCTCGGACCTGGGGATCGTGGCCAAGATCGAGACCTGCCGGGCGGTGGAGAACCTGCCGGAGATCATCCTGGCCACCCTGGGGCGTCACCGCTTGGGGGTCATGATCGCGCGGGGAGATCTGGCGGTGGAGATCGGTGGTGAACGCCTGGCGGAGATACAAGAAGAGATCCTGTGGCTCTGTGAGGCGGCCCATGTACCGGTGATCTGGGCCACCCAGGTACTGGAGAGCTTGGCCAAGGAAGGCCTGATCTCGCGGCCGGAACTGACGGATGCCGCCATGGCGGGACGGGCCGAATGCGTCATGCTCAACAAGGGTCCCTATATCCTGGACGCCCTTCAGACCTTGGACAGCATCCTGGTGCGGATGCAGGCCCATCAACACAAGAAGACAGCCCAACTCCGGGCCCTGCGGCTGGCCGGCTAGACCGCCATAAATATCAAAAACGAATCGATAAGTTACATTTTATTCTTTTTTGACCATCCGCAATCCTTGCTAAGGTACCTCCAACGACGAATGGAGGAATACGGCATGTCACCACAGGCCATTGAACGGCACGACCACGAAACCCTGGCTAGCATCAACCGCAAGCTGGCATCCCAGGATGCCCAGGCCCGGGTACGCTGGGGACTGGAGCACTTTGGAGAGCAGGTCGTGCTCAGTTCCAGTTTCGGTGCACAGGCTGCGGTGATGCTGCATCTGGTCACCCGTGAACAACCTGATATCCCGGTGATCCTGGTGGATACCGGCCATCTCTTTCCGGAAACCTACCGGTTTGTGGACGAGTTGTCTTCGCGCCTTAACCTGAACCTGCATGTGTACCGTTCCCCACTTTCCCCGCACTGGCAGGAGGCGCGCTACGGCAAGCTGTGGGAGCAGGGTGTGGAGGGGATTGAACGCTACAACCGGATTAACAAGGTGGAGCCCATGCAGCGAGCGCTCAATGAACTGGGGGCACAGGCTTGGTTCGCCGGGCTGCGTCGGCAGCAGTCGGCATCCCGGGCACAGCTCGACGTGGCGGCATCACAGAATGGACGCCTGAAGATCCATCCCATCATCGAATGGACCGACCGGGATGTGCACCGCTATCTGACCCGGCATGAACTGCCCTATCACCCGCTGTGGCACGAGGGCTATCTGTCCATCGGTGATGTCCATACCACGCGCTCGGTACATGAGATCGATGACCCGTCACAGATGCGGTTCTTCGGCCTGAAGCGCGAGTGCGGGTTGCATGAGCATGTATGAGTTGGGGGGGGGCGACTACTGATCGTCGTTATGGGAACTGTAGACCCAGCTGCGCCCCGAGGCGTCGAAGGCCATGACGTCATAGGGCTGGGTCCGGCCATCGGGCATTTCCATCCCCGGAGAGCCCAGCGGCATGCCCGGCGCGGCGATGCCCACCGCCCCTGCCGGACGCTCGGCCAGAAAACGATGCACCACCTCGGCCGGGACGTGCCCCTCCACGATCACGCCATCCACGATGGCGGTGTGGCAGGAGGCCATGTCTCGCGGCAGCCCCACCTGGGCCTTGACCAGCCCCATGGCGCGGGTCTCCCGGCTGTCCACTCTGAAGCCGTTGGCCTCCAGGTGCCGTTCCCACAGGGTACAGCAACCGCAGTCGGGGTCCTTGTAGACGGTAATGGCCACCCCTTCCGCCTGGGCCCAACCCAGGGCAAGGGTGGCAGTCAACAGGGACAACGTCAGAACGCGCTTCAGAAAATACGGAACATGTCCCCTTAGTTCATTCCCGCGCCGACGCAGGCGGGAGTCCCGGGTTTGCGATCCGCGACTGGATTCCCGCCTGCGCGGGAATGACTCATTCAGAACACCCCTGACAGACAGAACACCCCTGACAGAATACATGGTTGAACTCCAGACCGGCCGCGGTCATCGATTGAATGGATTACTGATTGATCCAGCGCCCTTGGGCATCCCGGCAGGCCACGCCGGTAATGGTTTCCCGTGAACCTTCGATATTGCCGACGACGGTATATTCCCGGCAGTCCTGGCCCGAGGCCTGGTAGGTGCGCGTGGGGGTGGCCTGGAAACTATGGCCGGTGTTCGGGTTTCGCCAGGCCACCGGACGATGGTCAGGGGAGCTCTCCAGGGCTCGGGAAACATTCATGCGGTCCACGTCATCCATGGTCCGCCCCACGGAACCACCGATAACCGCACCCGCCAGCGTACCGGCGATGATGGCAGCAGTACGACCGCTACCGGCACCGATCTGACTGCCCAGAATACCGCCCAGGGCACCACCCACGACGGTACCGGTCTGCTCCTGGGTCGGTCCCGTCGCGCAGCCGCTGACGAGGACAGCCGCGCCCATGATCGCGGCAATACTGATCTTGCTCAGAGTTGACATGATGATGCTCCAGGGATTTTGTCCAGATAGGTTCAGGCTCCCGCAGGAGGATAGACCAGATGACCTGAACGATACCTGACCAGGGCTCGATACACGTTGGAACATCCTTGTCCCACCAGGTTCCTGAAATACAGGCTCGGGAGGACTGTCCACGGCCGCAGCATTACCCTGTGGAGTACGAAACCGGCCTACGCCGTTCTGAGCAGGTCGTATTGCAGATCCGGATAGGCCCGCGGAGGCGTCGCACCGTTCAACACGGTCTGAAGATCTTCAGTCTCGGGCAGGAGAAAGGCGTTGAAACCCACCCGACGCATGAAGTCCAGCTGATCCCGATAGACCTCGCCGGTCGCCCTGAGCTCTCCCTGATAGCCGTGCCGGGTACGCAGCAACCGGGCCGTGCTGTAATGCCGGCCGTCCGCCACCCGGGGAAAGTGCAGGCTGATCAGGTCCAATCGATCGAGCCACGGCAGGATCGGCTCCAGGCTGTCTTCCGGTTGTAGGATCACGCCCAGCCCACCGGGGCGCTGGGAATAGAACAGGGCGTTGGCGACGAAGCGATCGTGGCCGAACAGCAGGTCGCCTTCCGGCGGCAGGGATTGGTCACCCTGCACTGTGCGCCAGTGATCCGTAGTGAGTTGCCCGTCGAGAATGATCATGTTGTTCATAAACCGTTTCCTTGAAAGTCTTGAGGCCGATGCGCTGCACCGCCTCAGCAAAAGGCTCCCCCGGCAGCCGCCGGGCGGCATAGAGGGCAAGTATTGTTTCGATGGCGTCCGGGACCTGGTCTGCCTGCAGGGCAGGTCCGAGCACGCGCCCCAGGCGGCTCTCCGACCCGGCGCAGCCCCCCAGCAGCAACTGAAACCAGGAACCGTTCTGCTTTTCCACGCCCAGCAGACCAATGTCCGCCAGATGGTGATGGGCACATCCATTCATGCAGCCGGAGATCCTCAGATGGACTTCTCCCAGATCATGGAGATAGTCCAGGTCCTGAAAACGTTGCTGGACCTGCTGCGCCAACGGCAGGGTGGCGGCATTGGCCAGGTTGCAGTAATCCAGCCCCGGACAGGCGATCAGGTCATTCACCGTACCGATGCCGGGGTTGGCCAGGCCCAGGATGTCCAGGGTCTGCCAGACTTCACGCAAGGCCCGCACCGGGATATGGGGCAGCAGCAGGTTCTGATCGTAGGTGGTCTGCAGCAGGCCGAAGCCCTGCTGATCGGCCAGGTCGGCCAGCACCCTCATTTCCACTGCCGTCAGATCACCTGGCGCCCGCTCCAGCCCCTTGAGCAGGATGAAGACCACCCGGTACCCGGGCACCCGGTGTTCACGGGTGTTGTACCGGAGCCAGCGGGCAAAAGCCCCCGTGGGCGCGGGTTCGATCCGATCATCGGCCAGCGCGGGATCATGGGCCGGCTCGACGAATCGTGCCTTGATTCGCTCCAGGGCCGCCAGTGCGGAGATCGAACGGGTCTCGATGATGTCTTTCCAGGCCGCATCCACCAGAGCCGAGAAGGCCTCGATACCCAGACTCTTGACCAGGATCTTGATGCGGGACTTATAGAGATGATCCCTGCGCCCGGCCTGGTTATAGACCCGCAGCACCGCGGTCAGATAGTCGATGAGGTCATCGGCGGGCAGGAACTCCCGCAGGCACTGGGCCAAATGGGGTTCACGACCCAGGCCGCCGCCGATCCATACCCGGAAACCCGGGCGGCCCCGGTCATCCTGCTTGAGCTCCAGCCCCAGGTCATGAATCCGGCAAGCGGCTCGGTCATGCAGCCGGCCGCTGACGGCGATCTTGAACTTGCGAGGCAGGAAGCTGAACTCGGGGTTCAGCGTGGCCCATTGCCGGATCAGCTCGCACCAGGGACGAGGATCATCCACCTCGCCCGGTAGCAGGCCCGCCAGTGGATCGGTGGTGACGTTGCGAATGCAGTTGCCGCTGGTCTGGATGGCGTGCAGCCCCACCTCGGCCAACTCGGCCAGCACATCGGGCACCGACTCCAGCTTGAGCCAGTTGAATTGGATATTCTGCCGGGTGGTGAAGTGTCCATAGCCGCGGTCATGGTGCTCGGCCACATGGGCCAGACCGCGCAACTGATGCGAGGACAGGGCGCCATAGGGAATGGCCACGCGCAGCATGGGGGCGTGACGCTGCACATAGAGGCCGTTCATCAGGCGCAGAGGGCGGTAGGCGTCCTCTGAAAGCTGCCCGGCCAGAAAGCGCCGGGTCTGGTCGCGGAACTCCGCCACCCGCTCCCGCAGCAGGGCCTGATCCCATTCATCCTGTTGGTACATTGTCTGCCGTCTCCCGCATGCTTGAGCTTTGCAGGAGGTTACTCCAATTGATAACAATCAAAAAAGAATTTGTATTCATCTATTGATTCTTTTGGAGAATATGAGGCAGATCAAGGACGCTGATGGGCAGACTCATGAATGGCTGGCAGGGCCTACAATGAAGCGGTGGGACAGGCCGACTCCCACGGTTGCATGACCATCAGGAGACATCATGGAGCTACCCGCGTTGACCCTACGCCTGCCCGACTGGCTGCAAGCGCAACTGCAGGGGCCGGTTCCGGTGCTGAAGACACTGGAGGAACAAGCCCGTTTCGCCATTGATCTGTCCCGGCAGAACGTGATCCACGGTACCGGTGGTCCTTTCGGAGCCGCCGTCTTCGACGAAGTCGGCACCTTGCTGGCCCCGGGGGTGAACATGGTGGTGAGCCGAGGCTGTTCCATCCTGCATGGAGAGATGGTGGCCCTGGCCATGGCCCAGCAGGTGCTGGGACGTCACGACCTGAGCGACGGCGGGCAACGGCGTTACCGGCTGGCGGTATCGGCGGAACCCTGCGCCATGTGCATGGGCGCCCTGCCCTGGTCCGGTATCCGTGAACTGGTCTATGCGGCCCAGGACGAGGATGTGCGGGCCATCGGGTTTGACGAAGGGGACAAGCCCGCAGCCTGGCAGCAGGCCCTGGAACGGCGGGGTATCCGGGTGACGGGCGGGGTACTGCGGGAAGAGGCCGTGGCCGTGCTCAATCAGTATCTGGCGGCCGGCGGCCGGCTCTACTGACTCCCATGCATCTTGATGGCGATGCACCCTTGATACAAGAGGGGGGGGCTGTACCAAGCCCCTCTCCCAGACTCACCCCTCATCCCCGACCCTTCTCCCCCGAGGGGAGAAGGGAGTGTCTGTGCCTGAACCTGGTTTCTTTCACGTTAAGCACCGGATACCGATACCGGTGGTGTCTCCGGCAGGTCCGACACAGGCAACCGGACCTGCCGATGTGGAAGAACGCCCTCCAGAGCGGCCTATTCTTCCCCGGGGGTTTCGCCGCGGGCAGCCCTTTCCATCTCTTCCAGGCTCACATGGCGCACGTCCTTGCCCTTTACCAGGTAGATGACGTATTCACACATGTTGCGGGCATGATCACCGATGCGCTCCAGGGCACGCAGGGCCCAGATCACATCCAGGGCGCGGGTGATGGTGCGCGGGTCTTCCATCATGTAGGTGATGTGCTGACGCATCACCGACTCGTATTCCCGGTCCACGTGGGCATCCTCGCGGGCCACGGCCAGGGCCGCCTCCACATCCATGCGCGCAAAGGCATCCAGGGCATCGTGAACCAGACGGGCCACCCGGTCACCCAGGGACTGCACATCGGCGTACTGGTTCTTGGGGCGGTCCTTTTCTGCCAGATGGACCGCCATGCGGGCCACCTTCTCCGCCTGGTCGCCGATGCGCTCCAGATCGGTGATGGTCTTGACGATGGAGATGATGAAGCGCAGGTCGCTGGCCGCCGGCTGATGGCGGGCCAGGATCTCGGCGCACTGCTCGTCGATGATGACCTCCAGGCTGTTGACCCGGGCATCGTTCTTGATGACCTGATCGGCCAGGCGCACATCGGCGGTCACCAGTGCGCTCACCGCATCGGTCACCTGGGATTCCACCAGGCCGCCCATGGCCAGGACGCGGTTACGCAGGGTCTCCAACTCCTCGTTGTATTTTTCCAGGTAGTGACCACCCAGTTTATTCTGATCCATCGCTATTGCCTCGAAAAATGTCGGTGAAGAGCAGCGCCCCGGAAACCGAACTCATGATTGAACCATCTGCCTTGCCGGGGGAGCGGACCTGCCCGCTGACAACCCCGCCGGCAAGAATCCGCACCGCTGTTCGCGGCCAGGGCCGCTCCCACGAGGGGTCTTCTGAGCAAGCCATTCGCGCATCTGAGCAAGCCATGTGGGCGTCCGAGCAGGCCATTCGCGCATCTGAGTAAGTCATTCCCGCGAAAGCGGGAATCCAGTCACAGACTGAAAAGCCTAGACTCCCGCCTTCGCGGGAGTGACGGCCAGGAACATCCCAAGGCGTGCCCTCCCAACGGCTCACTCCCGCAAGACATGTTGCCGGCCGATTAACCGTAACGACCCGTGATGTAGTCTTCCGTGGCCTTCTTCTTGGGGTTGGTGAAGAGGGTCATGGTATCGCCGTATTCGATCATCTCGCCAAGATACATGTAGGCGGTGTAATCGGATACACGGGCCGCCTGCTGCATGTTATGGGTGACGATGAGGATGGTGTAATCCTCCTTCAGTTCATAGATCAGCTCTTCGATCTTGGCCGTGGAAATCGGATCCAGCGCCGAAGCGGGTTCGTCCAGCAGGATCACCTCCGGTTCGATGGCAATCGCCCGGGCGATGACCAGACGCTGCTGCTGACCACCGGAGAGGCCAAAGGCATTCTGATGGAGCCGGTCCTTGACCTCATCCCAGAGGGCGGCGCTGCGCAGGGAGCGCTCCACCACCTCGTCCAGGACCTTGCGGTCACGCACACCCTGCAGGCGCAGGCCATAGGCCACGTTCTCGTAGATGGATTTAGGGAAGGGGTTGGGTTTCTGGAACACCATGCCCACCCGGCGACGCAGTTCGGCTACATCCACCTTGCGTTCGTAGATGTCCGCCCCCTCCAGCAGGATCCGGCCGTCAATGCGGCAGGCATCCACCAGATCGTTCATGCGGTTGAAGCAGCGCAGCAGGGTGGACTTGCCGCAGCCGCTGGGGCCGATGAAGGCGGTGACCCGCTTCGCGGCCACCTTCATGGAGATGCTCTTCAGGGCCTGGGCATCGCCGTAGTAGAGGTTCAGGTTCTGCACTTCCAGGGCAATGGTCTCGTCGGCCAGGCGCAGACGCTTGCGCTCGCTGTTCTCGAAGAGACCGGCGGTGACGCCGTGGGTCATGGTGTTCTGCTCTGTCATGGTTGTCATACCGTCCATACTCTTGAATCTCTTCGGTCAGGTATCAATCCGACTCGCCCCGATATTTCTCACGCAGGTGGTTACGGATACTGATGGCGGTCAGGTTGAGCATCACGATCAGGGCCACCAAGGTCAGGGCCGTGGCGTAGACCAGCGGCTGGGCCGCCTCCACGTTGGGGCTCTGAAAGCCCACGTCATAGATATGGAAGCCCAGGTGCATGATCTTGCGCTCCAGGTGGATGAAGGGGAAGTTGCCGTCGATGGGCAAGGTGGGAGCCAGCTTCACCACCCCCACCAGCATCAGCGGCGCCACCTCCCCGGCGGCGCGGGCAATGGCCAGGATCAGACCGGTCATCATGGCCGGCGTCGCCAGGGGCACCACTACCTTCCACAGAGTCTCCGCCTTGGTGGCCCCCAGGGCCAGACTGCCGTGACGGATGGTGCTGGGAATCCGTGACAGCCCTTCCTCCGTGGCCACGATCACCACCGGCAGGGTCAGCAGGGCCAGGGTGAACGAGGCCCACATCAGGCCCGGCGTGCCGAAAGTGGGCGACGGCAAGGCTTCGGGGTAGAAGTTGCGATCAATCGCCCCCCCCATGAAATAGACGAAAAAGCCCAGGCCGAACACCCCGAAGACGATGGACGGCACCCCCGCCAGGTTGTACACGGAGATGCGGATCACCCGCAGCAAGGGTCCCTGGCGGGCGTATTCCCGCAGGTAAATGGCCGCCAGCACACCAAAGGGGGTGACGATGATGGACATCACGAACACCATGGTCACGGTACCGAAGATGGCCGGGAAGATCCCGCCCTCGGTGTTGGCCTCACGGGGATAGCCGCTCATGAACTCCCAGAACTGCTTGAGATACAGCCCGGTCTTGCCGAACACGGACATGTCGTTGGGTTTCACGGCGCGGATGATCTGGGCCATGGGGATCTGCCATTCCCGACCATCCATCACCCGGGCCACCAGGGTGTCACGGCGCACATCCTGATAGAGGGCGTCCAGGCGCTCCTGCAGCACGGCATACTCCTGATCCAGTTCCAACCGCTGGGCCGCCAGCGCCGCCATGCCCTGGTCTCGTTCGGCCACGGTGATGCGGCCTTCGCGCCATTGCAGATCCATGCGTCGCTCGCTCAGGCGCACCCGCTCCATGCGATGATTGACGTTGCCGATCTCCCCGCGCTCGATGCGGCGGATCTCATCGAAGATCTCATTGGCCCGGCGAATGCGCTGCTGCAGTTCCGGCCACAGCTGATCGCCCTCCGCCACGGTGCGGCCCTGTTCCAGAATACGCACCGGGAAGCCGTAGAAATCGCCCCATTCACGCCGCTCCAGGCGCATGGCGTCCCTGGGATAAGACCACTCGGTCATGCCGACTTCCGGATACCAGACAAAGTCCCGACCCCAGACGTCCCGGTTGCCCTGCTTGATCAGGTGGCGGGTAACCAACTGGATGTCGTCGTCGATGGGCACTCCCGCATCCCGCAGCACCTGGGCCGGCAGCACTTGGGAGCGGGACAGTTCACCGACGATATGCACCTGGCGACCGTCATGGGTGGTCAGATCCGTCATCAGGATCGGCGAGGGCCAGAAGTGAGAGAAGCCACGCACCAGGATGAGGGCCAAAAGGCCCACCACCATGATCATGCTGATGGCGATGGCGCCGGCATTGAGCCAGATCCAGGGGCTGCCGCTCTTGAACCAGTTCTTCAGAGTCATTTGCTTGTTCCCGGCACGTTCCGGTCCAATTCCAGAAAAATCATCGTGTCATGCCCTCCCCGGCCTACAGGTTGCTGTAGCGCTGCCGCAGGCGCTGACGAATGATCTCGGCGGCCGTGTTCACCACGAAGGTGAGGATCAGCAGCACCAAGGCGGAGAAGAACAGGATGCGGTAGTGGGTGCTGCCCACCGCTGTCTCGGTCAACTCCACGGCAATGTTGGCCGACAGGGTGCGCATACCTTCAAAGATGTTGAAGTTGATCACCGGGCTGTTGCCGGTGGCCATCAGCACGATCATGGTCTCGCCCACGGCCCGGCCGAAGCCCATCATCACCGCAGCAAAGATACCGGGGCTGGCGGTGGGCAGGACCACGCCCACCACCGTCTGCCAGGGGGTGGCCCCCAGAGCCAGGGAACCCTGGGTCAGATGCTTGGGCACGTTGAACACCGCATCCTCGGCGATGGAGAAGATGGTGGGGATGACGGCAAAGCCCATGGCGATCCCCACCACCAAGGCATTGCGCTGGTCGTAGGTAATGCCTACCTCGGTGAGCCACTGGCGCATGCTGCCGTCAAAGAACATCACCTCCACCAGCGGGCTGGCGGCGATGGACAGCCAAGCCACCAGCAGGATCACCGGCACCAACACCAGGATCTCCATGCCCAGGGGCACGTACTGGCGTACCACCATGGGCATTCGGGTCCAGGCAAATCCCGCCACCAGCATGGCCAGGGGCATGAGTATCAGGATGCTGAACACTGCCGGCAGATGGGACTCGATGAACGGCGCCAGCCACAAGCCCGCCAGGAAACCCAGGATCACGGTGGGCAGCGCCTCCATGATCTCCACCGTGGGCTTGACCACGGTGCGCAGGTGCCGCTGCATGAAGTAGGCGGTATAGATGGCGCCCATGATGGCCAGGGGGGTGGCAAACAACATGGCGAAGAAGGCGGCCTTCAGGGTGCCCAGGGTCACCGGGATGAGGCTGAACTTGGGCTCGAAGTCGTCGGTGGCGCCGGAAGACTGCCAGATATAGTCCTTTTCGCTGCGTCCCTCGTACCACACCCTGCCCCACAGGGCCTGCAGGGAAGCCTGGGGATGGGGGTTGCGCAGGTTCATGTGCAACAGCCGGCCGCTGTCGTCCTCAATGAGCATGGCCCGATTCACCGGCGACAGGCCGATGCCCCGGATGGGGCCATCGGTCAAATGACGCTTGAGCAGGGTCCGGTGGGAAGGGGCGTAGTGGATGCCCAACACGCCGGAGGCATCCCCCACGTAGAACCCCTTGCGAGCCAATTCGGTGGCAATGGCAGTAATGGGGGCGGCATGGGGCTCGAACTCCCGCACCAGGGTCAGGTGGTGGCGGTTCTGTTCATCGCGCACCAGGAACCACTGGGAGACGGAACCATCGGAGCCACCGACGATGATGGACAGCGTACCCACCAGGAAGTCCATGGCGGTGATCTGGTGGCCTTCGGGAACCACCCGGCCGGAATCGGCCAAACGGGCATTGGCCGGCACGGAGATGTCGTAGTAATGGAGCTGCCCCAGGTCATCGGCCACGAACACACTGCGGTGATCGCCGGAGACCAGGATCTGCCGGGTGTTGCCGGGCGGCGATGGCAACTGGAAGGAATCCCGACGCACATCCACCGCGCCGGTGAAGAGGTTGGTGGTGGAACGTACCCGGCTCATCAGCAGGCGGTTATCTTCGGTGAGGGCCGCAATCACATAACCCTGCGGTCCATCCTGGAGGGCGATCTGGGTCAGGGCTCGACCCTGCGGGTCCACCATGACAGGCTCATCCCCCAGGGGAAACTCCACCTTGGGAGCGATGTAACGCATATCATCCGGATAGCTCAGGTCATAGGCATGGCGACCGACGATGGCGCTGCCGTCGGACAGGCCGTAAGCGATCAGCCGCTGACGGGCCTCGCCATGAGCAAAGCTGGTGACGGCCACCCCTTCGGGGATGGGCATGGCCACCTGATTGCGGATGCGGCCATCGCCGGTTTCAAAGAAGGTAGCAATACCGCGGTCGGAAAAGCGCACCCCCAGTTCCTGATAGCGTTCCAAGGTCAGAAACAAGGTGTTGGCGTCGGCATCGCCGGGAAGCTGGTAGGAGCTCTCGACGGAGACATCCGCCGGCACCAGCAACGGAAAGACCTCGTAGAAGAGGTAGACGAAGATCAGGCCCAGGGCAAACACCACCCCGATCCCGCCGGCACCCACGCCGTAGCGGGACACACCGTCCTTGAAGTAGCGCCACTTGCGCAGGCGTGCACGTTTTTCACCGCTGGGGAGCAGCGTGGTCAAGTCTGACGACCTGCCGTCCTTGCCCGGGGCTGTGATAAATGCGTCAGTCATGGGGTAATCGCCGTCCGAAGAGATTCTGGGGAGCGGATGGACTGGTCCGATCCGGATTGCTCGATGCGCGCACGGTAACCCATGAAAGTGACATTACGGTTACGGATTGTCATATTTCATGAAAGGCGCGCATGTCGTCATCCCCGCGAAACACGTGCCGTCATTCCCGCGAAGCACATGTCGTCATTCCCGCGAAAGCGGGAATCCAGTCATGGACTGAAAGGCCTGGACTCCCGCGCGCGGGGGTGACGGCAGAGAGGCACAAAAAAAACCGGCCCTGGCGATATGTCGACAGGGCCGGCTGAACTCATGACATAAGGACTGCTTATTTCACGCCGACGCGCTCACGCACCTGGGCGGCCACGGTGGCCGGCAGGGGAATGAAGCCGTCCCGTACCACCACTTCCTGGCCCTGCTTGGACAGGACAAGCTTCACAAACTCGTTTTCCAGCGGGGCCATGCCACGGTTGGGGTGGGAATTCACATAGACCAGTAGCTGACGGGCCAGCGGGTAGTCCCCGGTAGCGGCATTTTCAGCGGTGGGCTCGAAGAACCCGCTTTCATCCTTGCCGATGGCAATGGCACGCACGCCGGCGGTCTGATAACCGATGCCGGAGTAGCCGATGCCATTGATGGACTCGGTCACGCCCTGGACCACGGAAGCGGAACCGGGTTGCTCGTTGATGCTGGGCTTGAAGTCACCGCCACAGAGGGCGAACTCACGGAAGAAACCGTAGGTGCCGGAGACGGCGTTGCGGCTGTAGAGGGTAAAGTCACGGTTGGCCCAGGCGCCGGTCAGACCCAGCTGGCCCCAGCGGGTGATGTCTTCGGGATGGCCGCAGCGGCGCGTGGCGGAGAACACGGCATCCACCTGGGGAATGGACATGCCCTGAATGGGGTTATCCTTGTTCACGAACACCGCCACCATGTCGATGGCCACACCCACTTCCGTGGGCGGATAGCCATGGGCCTGTTCGAAGGCCTGGATCTCAGAGGAACGCATGGCGCGGCTCATGGGACCGAAGTTGGCGGTACCCTGGGTGACGGCCGGCGGGGCGGTGCCGGAGCCGGCGCCCTGGATCTGGATGTTGACGTTGGGATAGAAGCGGCTGAACTCCTCGGCCCAAAGGGTCATGAGGTTGTTCAAGGTATCGGAGCCGATGGAGGACAGATTGCCCGAGATGCCGGAGACGCGCTGGTAGTCGGGCAGGTTGGGGTCGACGCGATCCGCCATGGCGGGCGCAGAAACCATCAGGGCCGCGGCCACGCCGGCGACAAGGGCCTTCTTCAGGTTCATCATTAATTTCCTCTGGACAGGGGTGTGCGTGTGTCCTGCATCCCACAAGGAGAAGCAGTCTTGACACGGGTGAGTATGGGAACCTGCAGTGTCAGGCTTGTGAAGGGATTGTGACAATTTGGTGACACCCCCTTCGCGGCCCGTGGTCCTCTACTGCTTCGAATGCCCTGAACCGGTCTGCGTCTCTCCCGGGGCCGGCATCTCATCGGTCACCAGCGCCTTCAGGGTCATCCCACCCATAAGCGCCTGCAGCGTTTCGTCACGCTGGCTCAGCACCTGATCCACACGCCGGTCCTCGCCGGGCGACCCCTCGTCCAGCAATGAGCTGCCGTAGCCCCGCACCGAATCCAGGATCTCCTTCAGATTGATGCGTTCCAGATCCCGTCCAGGCACATAGGCGGCGGCTCCTCTCCCCGCCGCCACCAGCAGCCCCCCCTGCTTCAAGGCCTCCAGTACCGGCTCCAGCCCCTCTTCCGGCAGGTTGAACGCCCGGGCCATCGCCGTCGTGGGCGTCGGCCCCTCCCCCTGATAGAACCGCTCTGCGGTCAGACGCATCACCCGTAGCGCCAGGCGTTCCTGAAAATCTCCCGATAGCCTCACCGACGCACCATGGGCCAGATGCAGATACCCGGGATTCTGCACGTAGAAAGCCACATGAGAACCCACCAACAGGATCAGCCAGTTCAGATACAGCCAGAACAGCGCCATGATGACGATGGCAAACCCGGAATAGATGGCATCGTAGTTGGTGGAGCCGGTCATCATGGCCGCAAAGCCCCACCCGGTGGTCTGCCACAGCAACGCGGCCACAAATGCCCCCACCAGGGCCGGCACCGGTTTCACGCGGGTATTGGGCACGAAGACATAGATGAAGGCGAAGGCCATCGTCACCAGCAGGTAAGGCACCAAGTGGCTGAACAACGCCACCGACTCCCCCACCAGGCCATAGTCCATGGCCTTCTGCACCGTATCGGCGGCCATCACCGAGGCCGTGATACCTAGGGCAGAGAAGATCAGCACCGGCCCCACCAGGATCACGCTCAGGTAATTGGAAAAGCGCTGGGTAAAATTGCGTGGACTGGTCACATGCCAGATGTAGTTGAAGGCCGTCTCCACCTTCTGGACCAGACCGATCACGGTAAAGAAGAGGAAGATCAGGCCGATGAATCCCAGCACCCCCACTCGCATGTTCTCGACAAAGACCACGATGTTGGTGACGATTTCTTCCCCCTGCTCACCCAGGGGCTCCAGGACCGTCAGCAGGAACGGCTCCACTGCGTTGTGAGCCCCGAAGGCCTTGAGCACGGAAAATGAAAGGGCCAGCAACGGTACCACCGACAGCAGGCTGGTGTAGACCAGGCTCATGGCATGCAGGTTGAGCTGTCCGGCGGAGACCTCCCGACCGATACTCATGGCCGCCCGCGCCGCACCCACTGCCCGGGCCTGGCGCCGGGGCATGCGCCGCAGATCGCCATGTTCCACCAGTTTTCTCAGGTGCTCGGGATATTCCGCGATTCTCAACTATCGGCTCCTTTGCAGAGTACGCATGGTGCCATGATAGGCCCTGCGGAAACAGGCTGTCACATTCGCGATAAGGTCCCATAAGCCTTAAACCGTCTCACAAGGCGCCGACCCGTCGGTGATCCGGGTATTTCGAGCATCATTTGCGGGGAGTCCGGCCACCAGGTCTAGCATTTCCATCACCAGCTCATCGGCCTCGACCGCGGGTGAAAACAGCCATCCCTGAAAACGATGACAGCCCATGTCCCGGAGCAGGCGAAACTGCTCCGACGTCTCCACGCCTTCCGCCACCACCGTCAACCCCAGCGCGCGGGACAGGGCCAGAATCATGGCGCAGATCTGACGATCCCCCTCGTTTTGGGCAATGTCGCGCACAAAGGCCTTGTCAATCTTCAATTCGCTCACCGGCAATTTCTTGAGCTTGACCAGGGATGACTGCCCGGTGCCGAAATCATCAATGGACAGACCAAAGCCGGCCGCCCGCAAGGCCACCACGGTGGGGATGACCTCGTCATCAAGCATTTCCGATTCAGTCACCTCCAGCATGATGACATCCGGGGATACACCTTCCTCCCGGGCGATGGCCACCAGTTGCCGGGTAAAATCCTGCCCTCGCAGCTGTATTGCCGAAATATTGATGGACACGGCATTGACTGCCACGCCACCCCGCCGCCAGCACCCCAGTTGACGGCAGACGGAACGGAACACCCATTCCCCGATGGGCACGATCAGTCCATTGGATTCCGCCAAGGGAATGAAATCCTCCGGGGAGACAGATTGATCATCCACAGTCCAGCGCAACAACGCCTCTGCGCCCACAAGCCGTCCGGACGCGTCCATCTGCGGCTGATACAGGACATGGAACTGCCCTTCCGGCAGGGCACGATGCAGCAGGCTACCCAATTCCAGCCGCTTGCGGGCAATGAGCGTGTACTCTTCCAGGTAGAAACGATAGCTGTTGCGACCGCTGGACTTTACCTGATTCAGCGCCAGATCCGCGTTACGAATCAGTTCCACCACCGTGGCCGCATCATCCGGATACAGACTGATGCCGATGCTTGCAGTGGCAAAATGCGGATCAATCTCGCTTTCCAGCCATGGTTGGGAAAAGGATTGCAGAATCTTCTCCGCCAGTCGGGCGGCCTCCGTTCTGGAGCGACACTGTTCCACCAGGATCATGAACTCGTCTCCCCCCATGCGGGCCAGGGTACAGCGACTATCCAACGCGCCACAGATTCTGGCGGATGCCTCGCACAATAGCGCGTCCCCGGTGCGGTGACCGTAGATGTCGTTGATCTGCTTGAAATGATCCAGATCCACCAACATGAAGGCCATCCGATCATGGCGTCGAGCCGCCATCTGCAAGGCGTGTTCCATCTGGTTCTCGAAGAACAGCCGGTTGGGCAGATGGGTCAGGGCATCATAATGAGCCAGCCGGAACATCTGCTCCTGATTCTGCAAAACGGCCTTTTCCGCCTGCCGCAGGCGCTCCAGCACCTCCAGCATGTGGGTCTGGCGCACCCCCACCAGCAGCAGCGTCAGCAAACAGCAGACGAAAATGATGCCTCGCTCAAATCCCGCCTCAGTCAAGGCATAAAAGAAGTGGAACAGCAGCGCCAGGGCCAGCAACATGGCAAGCAGGGGCACATGATTCATGACCCTTTCACAGGCATTCAGATATCCCGGCTCCCGTCGAACCTCGATTCGCCAGAAACGGGCACCCAGGCCCAGCAACAGGGCGCTGACTCCAAAGGCAATGTTGAACATCATGCCTGCCTGCAGCTCACCGTCCAGAACCATCAGATTCCACTGCATCCAGGTTATCCCATAGGCGGTGATACCGACCATCAACAGCAGATGTGCCGGCGCCATGCGCAGGGCCATGCCGGGGATCATCAACAGGGCAAAGAAGGCGGCACTGAGAAAGCTGACCGGATAGAAGACCAGCACCAGCAGGGCAATCAGGGAAATTTCCTCTCCATGGGGGACATAGAGCGTAAGCACCAGCGCCAGCAGGGCAAATACCATTCCGCAGATGTCCAGCATCGCGGAATGGAAACGGTCCGCGGGCAAATGCAGTTTCAATGCGCGCATCAGTCCGATCATCCAGAGGGGACCTACCGCCAGAAACAGGGCATCGGCCGGGGAGGGGAAAGGATTCCAGCCGGCAAGCACCTGCAGATTCCAGACCAGCTGACCGATCAGCAGCAGTCCTGCCCCCAGTACGATCCAGAACAGCACACCGGCATCGTTTGCGGGTGCCAGTTGCATGCCCCGCCATGCCAGGGCCAGAGACAGGGCAAAGGCGGAAGTCCAATGGAGTATGTCCAGAATCACTACCCTGGCGCCGCCTTCAAGCAACCATGCGGCCAGGCCGAGCAGAAAGGTGATCAGCACCCAGAGCCCGAACAGGGTCGGTTCCACCGGGCTGACAATCTGCTGCCGCATTACCGACATAAACCATCTCGCTCACGCATGATCATGGAACAACAGGGGCCATTGCAGACCTCAAGGAAATACTCGACAAGTCGTCCAGCGTCACTCTCGCGAGCGCGGGAGTCAAAAGCGTATAAATCCGGGCCTGGATTCCCGCCTGCGCGGGAATGACGGCATTTTCCCGGTACAGACGCCGGGAGGTGCTAACCGGGGTCCCACCCGTACTGGAATGACTCATGCGGAGCGACATCGACACACCGCCACCGTCACTCCCGCGAACGCGGGAGTCAAGATTTGGCGGATCTTGCCGGTAAGCCGCAGCAGACATCACGCCCGCGAACGCGGGAGTCAAGAACCTTTCAGCCTGGAACCGAATTTCCACCGGCAAGGGAACGGCCCATTCCGAACAACTTTACATACGTTGGACATGATCAGGTTGTAGCACAATCCAATGAATACTTATCCATTTGCGCAACGAGCCGCTACACTGCCCCACCCGGATCGATTCAAGGAGCCCCCGTCATGCCCATCCAGGTCGGCGATCAGATCCCCGAGATCACCCTGCGCGTGATGACGCCGGCAGGCGATCATCCCATCACCACGACGGAACTCTTCAGCGGCTACCGTAGCGCCCTGTTCGCCGTCCCCGGCGCCTTCACCCCCGCCTGCTCCGGTGTCCATCTGCCCGGATTCATCCACAAGGCGGAGCAGCTGCGTGCCGCCGGCATCGAGCGCCTGCTGTGCCTGGCGGTGAACGACATCTTTGTCCTTGATGCCTGGGCCGATATTCATGCGGTGGGCGACCGGATCATGATGGTCTCCGACGGCAATGCGGACTTCACCCGGGCGGTGGGGCTGGAATCCGATGCCACCGGCAGTCAGATGGGGGTCCGTTCCCGACGCTATGCCATGATCGTGGACAACGGCCGGGTGGAATGGATCGGCGTGGACAAGCCCCGTCAGGTGGTGGAAAGTGCCGCCGATGCCGTCCTCAAGGCCCTCGGCCGGGACTGATGGATCGGCGCCGCCACCGGCGGGGCGGACGATGCCTGGGGCGACGCCCCGTGGGGCGATGAAATTCTGAAGCATCCCGCCGCCTGATCCAGCTCCGCCGCCACCTGTTTCTGCTCCCGGGCCGCCACAGCCTGTTCCGCCATGGCCCGCTCGGTCTGGTTGGCCTCCCGCAGCAAAACCTCCAGACGCCGACGCATGCTCAAGGTCTTGCCGCGCTGGACGTCGGTATCCCCGGATACCTGTTCGGTCACATGCCGGATGGCCTCCACCGCCTGCCCGATGGATACCAGCGCCGTCACCGCCTCGCCGGTCTCGGTCACACAGCGCTCGGCGGTCTGCCGCTCGTTTTCCATGGCATCCACCACTTCCCGCATGTTGCCATGCAAACGCTCCACCATGCCCTGGATGCGCCCCGTGGCCTCACGGGTATCGGCGGCCAGACCGCGCACCTGTTCCGCCACCACGGCAAAGCCACGCCCCTGATCTCCTGCCCGGGCCGCTTCGATGGCCGCGTTCAGGGCCAGCAGATTGGTCTGTTCGGCAATCTTGCGGATGGTGGTAAGCACGGAATCGATATCCCCGGCAGCCACCTGCAGTGACTGAAGATGCGCGCTGGACTCGGTGACCTGCCGGGCCAGTTCATCCATCAGTCCGGCCACGTCCCGTACCTGGGCCTGGCCACCATCCGCCAGCCATGTGGCCGACGAGGCCGATTCGGCAACCTGTTGCATCTGCTCGACGATGCGATCCGTGGCGGATTCCATGGCGGTGGCCTCCGCGTCCAGCGCATCCAGGGCGCCCCGCTGATCGTGCACGGAGGACAGACACTGCTCGCTGGTGGCGGCATTGCCATCCGCCAGGGCGGCGGTACGCCCGGATCGGGTGACGATACCGCCCACGAATGACTCCAATTCGCGGAACAGACCATCCAGGGCGGTGGCGATCATGCCGATCTCATCCCGGCGACCATTGGCGAAACGCCGGGTCAGATCCTGGTGAGAGGCGGCTTCGCCGATGTTGCGAGCCAGTTCCCCCAGCGGGCGGCTGATGAGACGGGCGAACCACCAGGAAGCCAATGCCGCCAACAGGGACAAAAGGATCACCCCGGTGACCGCACCGACTGTCAGGTCCCGCCGCATTTGCGCCAGTGGCGCCATGATTTCCAGGGGGGCCTGCTGGGTCACCAGGGCAAAGCGATGGCCCGCGATCTCCAGGGGTGTCCAGGCCATGAACATGTCCCGTCCCAGATAATCCTTATCAAGGCCCATGCCGCTCTGCCCCGCAAGCGCGGCGCGGATCGACTGATTGTCGAGGGTCAGATGACCGGCGATGCGACCCAGTCCGGCCGTCCGCTGGAAATCGGGCAGTGCGGCGGGGCGAACGGCACTTAGCCGGTGCAGGAAGCCTGATTGATCCTCCAGCATGGGCCGCAGTTCGGTCACCAGGCGATGCCGGTCATCCACCAGATAGGACTCCCCCGTAGCCCCCAGCCCGGCCTGCACCCAGCCGCCGGCATTGGTCATGATCTGGGTGAAGCGCTCCGCGGGGATCTCGGCCACCAGCATGCCCAGGGGACGCTCGGGACTGTAGATGGCATGAAAGACCGGCACGCCGATGAAGACCACCGGTTCGTTAAAGCGGCCCGTGAAATCTTCGAAGGGGCTCATGCGAAAACCGTCCGCGCCCCGGTTCTCCATCATCTCCCGGGCCAACGCGCCCAGGGCGCTGTCCGCAAAAGGCCCCTGCCGCAGAGAGGTGCCGAAGACGGGTCCCTTGGTCACCGAATAGATCACCGCCAAGGACTGGGCGTCGATGAGCATGAGATCATTAAAGCCCAGACGTTCGAGGGTGTCCCGCAGGGTCTGGTGGTAGCGCATGTGCTGCTGCCCATAGATGCTGCCGTCACGGCGATCCACCAAGGCCTTCAGGTCTTCCGGATCGTGAGGATTGTCCGCCACATAGTAACGCTGAATCAGCAGGGCCTCGTGGGGCATCGCCTCCAGCCAATCTCCCAGCGGTGCGGTATGCCCCCCGGTGCGGGCCGCGTACAGGGGGGCATACCGGGTCTCATACCACTGATTCACCTGCTGTCGTAGCTGGTCCGTGGATCCGCCCTCGACCTCATATCGATAGGAGACAAAGGGACGGATAAAACCATAGACCGCATCCTGAACCAGCCGCCCGTGGGCCAGGGTCTGCAGTAAGTTTTCCAGCCCCCGCATCTCGTCCAGCAACCGAGACTGACGGCCATCGGCCACCGCCTGGAATTGTTGACCAATGGCATGCTCGATCACCTCGGTGGCACTACGGTCGGCCACATGGCTCGTGGTGACGGCGGACAACAGCACGGCCAGGCCGGTGAGCACGGTGGCTCCGACCATCAATCGGATCGTGATTTTCATGGATCACCAGGAACGGGGCTTGAGCATGACGGAGGAAACTGTCAAAAACCCCGACAGATTAAAGGCCATTCATGACGAGACCATGACGGCCCCCAGATAGAGCACCGCCAGCACCGCCAGCACCAATCCGACAAACATCAGCCCCAGGGTCTCCCAGCGCAGCAGCAACCGCTCCCCATGAGCCACCCGGTCCAGCCAGGCGGCCCAGAGCCGCGGCAGTCCATCCACCAGGCAGCGGGACAGTCTCCCGCCCGGCATCCGCCAGAACACCGAGGTGCGGCGAATCCACTGCAGCACCGCCTGACCGCCCCACTCCAGCGGCACCCACAGATCCCCCTCGGGTATCAAGCGGGGCATGGTCCCGCCCCAGAGACGAGCCAGCAGCACACCGCTGCCGCCGATCAACAGTCCCAAACCCATGGGCCAGGCCACCGCCAGCACATGATCGGGGGTCAGGGCCTTGAACGCGCCTTCCGGTGCCAGAGCCCAGGGCAGGAGTACCGTGCCCAGTACCAGCACCAGACAGGGCAGCCAGAGGAATACCGACACCGGACGAGGCTCGCGCGCGCCACCGGCGGCCAGCACCCAGAACCGCAGCATCAGCAGCAGGGTGCCGGCCGCCGCCGTGGACAGCAACAGGGTCACCAGGGACAGATCCACGGGCGCATCGTACAGGGGCGCCTTGAGCAGAATCTTGGCCACGGCGCCACTGGTCAGGGGCATCCCCGCCAGCGCCAGTCCCGGCAGCAGCAACCAGGCCAGTGCCGCCGGTCGCCCCACCCGCTGGGCAATACCCACCCCCAGGAACAGAGCGGCCTTGGCGATGCCATGGTGCAGGGCGTAGATCACCAGTGCCGATATCAGCGCGGGCGCCAGAGCCGGGTGGGCTATCGCCACCCCCAGTCCCGCCGTCATCAGCCCCATCTGACTGATACTGGAATAAGCCAGCACGGTCTTCGCCCGATACTGGAAAACCCCCGCCGCCACCCCGTAGCCGGCCCCCACCAGGCCCAACACTACCAGGATCGTACCCAGGGCTTCCGGCGCACTGCCCGGCGGTAGCAGGCGCATCCAACCCAGCAGGCCCGCCTTGATCATGGCCCCGGAAAGTACCGCACTGGCGGGGGTGGGCGCAGCCGGATGGGCCAGGGGCAGCCAGACATGCAGGGGGACCAGCCCGGCCTTCACCCCCAGACCGATCACCAGCAGGGCCACGGCCATCGCATCCGGCGGCTGCTCCCAGACCCGCACCATGCCATGTCCGCCGGCATCATGTACCAACAGGATCAGTCCTGTGAACAGGGCCACCTCGCCGGCCACGGCCATGCCCAGATAGACCCAACCCGCCCGCCAGGACTCGAAGCGCTGGTCATGCACCACCAGCCCCATGGCGGCCAGGCTCATGAGGGCAAAGCTGGTATAGAAAAAGACCACGTCCGCCGCCACCACCAGCCCCAGGTTGCCCGCCATGGCCAACAGGAAGAAGGCATGGAAACGCACCCTGGCCGGACCCGCCCCGAGATACCCCTGGGCGTAGACGGCAGCCGCCCCCCACAGCAGGGCGGTGAGCAGCAAAAAGCCCCGCCCCACCGGGTCCAGGGCCAGCTCCGTACCCACCAGCAGCCAGGGATAGAAGGCCCAGGCACCATCCGGCAACCATACCAGGCCTGCCAGGGCCGGCAACACCGCCAGCGGGGTCAGGCGCCAGAGATGCCGCCCCAGGCCCGGCAGGGCCATCGCCAGCACCAGCAGCAGCGGGGTCGCAGGGATCAGGATCAGCCACAGTTGCGGGGTCATGGCGTCTCCCATTCGAAGATGGCGCTCCAGATGTGGTCGTAGCCGTACTCGAATTCCACGATAAAGGTCACCCAGTACAGGGGGCTGATGGTCAGGGAGGCCAGCAGTCCCATACCCAGCGCCATGGTGGCCACCGCCACCGTGGGCAGCAGCAACATCCAGTGCGTCTCAAGTCGCCCGCCCCCATGGCGCTCATCGGGCCAGGGACCCTCCCGGCGACTGAACCAGCCCCGCAGGATCGGCGGCAGGAAATACAGGGCATTGAGCAGACTGCTGACCACCAGCACGACGGTCACCCAGGCCAGCCCCGCCTCCAGGGCACCCAGGCCCAGGTACCATTTACTGATGAACCCAGCCAGCGGCGGAATGCCGATCATGCCCAGGGCCGCCAGGGTGAAGGCGGTCATGGTCCAGGGCATGCGCCGACCCACCCCGCGCATCTCGTCCACTCGGTGGATACCCAGGGTCTCGGCAAAATTACCGGCGCAGAAGAACAGGGTGATCTTCATCACCCCCTGATGGACCAGATGCACCAGTCCGCCCACGGCCCCGATGGGTCCGGCCAGGGCTACCCCGAGGATGATGTAGGACACCTGGCTGATGGTGGAAAAGGCCAGTCGCTGCTTGAGATCCTCGGCGAACACCGCCCGTACCGAGCCGTAAATGATGGTCAGGACGGCCAGCAGCAGCAACGGCAACGTCACCCCCAGATCCGCCGCCAGGTCTACCCCGTAGACGTCGTTGAGTACCCGCACGATACCGAAAGCCCCGGCCTTGACCACGGCCACCGCGTGCAGCAGGGCACTCACCGGCGCCGGCGCCACCATGGCACGGGGCAACCAGCTATGCAGGGGCAGCAGGGCCGCCTTGACTCCGAACCCGGCCATCAGCATGGCAAAGATCATGATCAGGACCGGACCATGGTCGGCACTCAGGTCCCGCAGGTAACCGCCGGCGGCAAAGGGCTCGGAACCGGCCAGCAGGGTCAGCCAGACCACGGCCCCCAGCAGCACCGCCCCCCCGAGGAGGGTGTAGGCCAGATAGACGCGCCCGGCCCGGAAGGACTCCGCCGTACCCCGGTGTACCACCAGGGGCCAGGTGGCCAAAGTCAGGATTTCATAGAAAATCAGCAGGGTGATGAGGTTGCCGGAGAAGGCGATCCCCACCGTGGCACTCACGCACAGACTGAAGAAGCCGAAGAATCGGCTGCGGTTGGGCGAGTCCTCCAGGTAGCCGATGGCATAGATGGTGGTGACCAGCCAGAGCACCGCCGAGAGGGTGGCAAACAGCAGGGACAGGGCATCCGCCGCCAGCACCAGGTCGATTCCCGGCAACAGATTCACACTCAGGCTGTAGGTCTTGCCGTCCCGGTATACCCCCACCAGCAACGCGATGATCAGCAGGAATTTGAGGCTGGCGCCCCCCAGGTTAAGGGCCGTGCGCAGGGCGAACTGCTGCTCCTTCAGGAAGAAGATGGCCACCCCGGGCAGCAGGGAGCTCAGGAGAATCAGCAGCAGCATGTGTCCCCCCGTCTCCATCTCAGCCCCCTCCCCCGGTCAGGGTCCGGGCCAGCAACGACAGGGCCGGGGTGCCGGCAAAGCCCAGGCCGATAGTCAACAGGGCCAGGGCCAGGGGCACCCATTCCATCACCGCGGGCAGGGGCTGCCCCGGGTCCGCAGGACCCGGCTGGAAGGCCGGTCCCAGCAACCGGAACACGTAGGCACCGGCCAGGAGGCCCCCGCCCAGGACCATCAGGACCCAGATCCAAAGACCGGCTTCAAGGGCGGTCTGTACCAGCAGCCATTTAGCGATGAAACCACCGGTGAAAGGCAGTCCCACCAGGCTGGCCCCGGCGATCCCCAGTGCAAAGCTGGTTTTGAGGCGGCCGCGCATCACAGCGCCCAGATCCGCCAACCGGTCATGTCCAGCCGCCCGTTGCAGGGTCCCGGCGGCCAGGAACACGGCGGCCTTGGCCACCCCATGAGCGACCGCAAAGAAAACCACCGCCTTCCAGCCGTCCGGGAACGCCCGGAGAAACGGAAACAGTAGAAACAGATAGCCCACCTGGGCCACCGTAGAATAGGCCACCACCTGCTTGAGCCGGGATGCCCGCAGGGCCATGAGGCCACCCCAGAGCACCGCACCCATGGCCAGGGCTCCCATCAGCATGTCCAGCCCCGGCAGGGGCAACGCCGGGAAGACCGTCAGCCACAGGCGCAGCATGAGGTAGAAGGACACCTTGACCACCAGGGCCGAGAGGGCTGCGCTGACCGGCGCCGGGGCACTGCCGTGGGCGGGGGGCAGCCAGACATGCAGCGGAAACAGGGCCGATTTGGCCATCAGACCCACGGTCATCAGGGCCGCCGCCAGCATGGGGGCCGCCGACAGGGCCACCTGCGCGCCCAGCCCCTGCAGATCCAGCACCCCGTAAGACCCGTAGAGCAGGGCCACCCCCATCAGATAGGCCATGGAGCCGAGCAGACTCACCAGCAGGTAACGCATGGCCGCCACCAGGGGGGCGGCGCCACCGGCCAGGGCCACCAGGGCCACCGAAGCCAGCACCACCAGCTCCAGGGTGACATAGAGGTTGAACACATCCCCGGACAGATAGAGGGCATTCATGGCCGCCCACAGCCACAGCCAGAGGATCCAGAACCAGCGCCCCCCTGTCTCCCCGGCCAGGTAGCCCAGGGCGTAGAGACTGATGGCCAGGCCCACCCCCGCGGTCATCAGCAGCATCAGACTCGCCAGGCCGTCCGCCACCAGGGCGATACCCAGCGGCGGCACCCATCCCCCCAGATAAAGGACCATGGGGCCATGGGCATGGACCTGCAGCGCCAGCAACAGGGCCATCGGCAGGGTGAGCAGCCCCGTCAGCAGGCCCCACCACCGCGCCGCGGCGGGCCACAGTCCCGCCAGCAAAGCCCCCGCCAGGGGCAGGATCACCAACCAGGGCGCCAGGGCCATGTCCGCCATGACATCCATCCAGGGCATCTCAGTCCTCCGGCCCGGACAGGGGTAGCCGTGCCAGACCGGTGGCCGCTTTCACCTTGAGCATGAGCACCAGGGCCACGGCGGTGGCACTGACCGCCACCACGATGCCGGTGATGACCAGGGCGTGGGGCACCGGATCAATGCCCCCCTCCCCCCGGGCGGCCACACCCAGCAGGAGCATGAAGACCCCGGAACCCATGATGTTGACGGCGAGGATCTTCAACAGCAGGTGACGGCGCACCACCAGGGCATGCAGCCCGAGCACGAACAGCAGCACGCCGCAGAGCAGATAGATCTGGGGGCTGATGACGTCAACGGTCATGCCGCACCTTGCGGGACCGCCCCCCCAGAAACAGCAGCACCAGGGTCAGGGCAATGGACACGGCGGCGGCCAATTCGATGCCCAGGATCAGGTGATAGGCCCAGGCCGGGGGATAGCCCATGAAACCATGACCGGCCAGCAGACCTGCGGTACCCACCGCCAGGAAGGCAAACACCCCCAGGGACAGCCCCAGGCGCTGCAGCAGCGCGGGCGGCATGGGCATTTCACGAGGAAGAGACAGCATCAGCATCACCCCGGCGGCTCCCAGCACGGCGCCGCCTTGAAAGGCACCGCCGCTGTCGCTGCTGCCCACCCAAACCAGGTAGCCGCCGGTGACCACCGCCACCGGGATCAGGTGACGCAGGGTGCCGTGCATCACCGGCCCCTGCACCGGCCGGGCCGGAATCGGATCACGGCGCCCCAGGGACCAGATCGACAGCACCGCCAGCATCAGCACCGCCAGTTCCAGAAAGGTGTCATAGCCGCGAAAGTTGAGCAGTACCGCCGTGACCGGATGTCCGACGCCGGCCTGATCCATGGCCTGAGCCACCGGTCCGGCCAGCCCCGGCTGTGGCGGCAGATCCAGCACGACGACGATGAGCAGGCCGGCCAGGGCCAGGCTCATCAGCAGCGCCGGGGAGAGAGCAAATCGCCGCCGGATCAAGTGTTCTTCCCTTCCCGACGGGATCGGTTTTCCAACCGTCGCAAACGACCCAGGGCCACCAGCAGCAGGGCACCGGTGACACCGGCACCGATGGCGGCCTCGGCCAAGGCCACATCGGGGGCGGCAAGGCGCACCCAGGCCAGGGAAAGCAGCAATCCGAAGGCGATGAACAGGACCACGGACCGGAACAGATCCCGGCCCGCCAGCAGACGCCAGGCCACCCCCAGCAGGGTGAGGGCCAGCAGGACATCAAAACCGATCAAAAGCCAGGTGGTGATCTCGTCAGGCATCGCGTGGTTTTGCATGATGGATGAAAGTGGGCCTCAGGCTCGGTGGGATTCTCGGCGGCGCGCCCGTTGGGCCACCAGGTGGCAGCCGGCCGCGCCGCCGGCCAGCACCAGGGCCCAGATCAGGATCAGTTTGAACACCTGAGGCAGGCTGCCCGCCTGCAGGGCCACCCCTGCCGCCACCAGCCCCAGCCCCAGATTATCGGCCTTGGTCAAGGCGTGCAGCCGGGTGTACACATCCGGGAATCGCAGCATGCCGACACTGCCGGCGGCAAAGAACACAAGCCCCATCACGACCAGTCCCATGCTGATGACATCCATGACCAGATTCATCATGACTGATCGCCCCCCTCCCGGGGCAAGCCCCTCTGTCTGACAAAGGCCACCGTGGCCACCGCCGCCAGCAGGGCGAAGACCAGGGCCACGTCCACGAGGGCCGGCTGTTCCATGGCCAGGGACAGCAGCAACAGGATGGCCACCCCGGCGGTGCCGAAGAGTTGGGCTGCCAGCATCCGGTCCCCCGGAGTGGGACCGGACAGCACCCGCACCATGCCCACGGCGACGGTGAGAAGCAGGAACAGGGCGCCGAAAAGCCAGAATGCGGTCATGTCACGAGGCCTCCAGCTGCAGACTAAAAAGGGCCGCCACCCGGTTTTCCAGCCGGCGCAGTGAGGGATGCAGGGGCATGCCCACGTCCAGCACATGGAGCTGAATACGGCGCTGATGCAGCCCCACACTCAAGGTACCCGGGAGCAGACCGATCACATTCATGAAAAAGGTCAGTGCCGGTCCCGGCGGTAGCCGGACCGGGTAGTCGATGAACCCGGGGGCCAGCGGCATGCGCGGCGACAAGGCCCGGCGGGAGACATCCAGCCCGCCGACGAAGGACTGCCAGAGGAAGAACCCCATGAACACCACCAGACCGCGCAAGGACAGACGGTAGCGCCGCCCCGGCGGCAGGGTAAAGACCGAGGCGGCAGCCAGTAAGGCCACGGGGACGCCGATGACCCAGCCACCCGGATCACCGTCGGTCAGGATCCACCACAGGGCCAGACAGGCCGACAGGGTGACCAGGAAACGGCGCCAGGGGGGTGGGGCTGAGGGTTGGCATCGGACCGACATGGTAGGGATTGTAGCCGATGAAGCCATTCAACCCGGCCGGCTACTTCTGCCGCCACTGCCCCCGCTCATCCTGGTACCAGTACCCTCGCGGGGCTTCCTGCACCCAGACGCGGGCGAAGGTGCTGCGGATATCCGACTCCCACTCGGGCCGGTCATTGGCCCGGGCAATCTCCCGGTACAGGGCGTTGCGATCGGCGTTTTCCTCCGTCACCAGGCGTTGCACCGCAGCCCGGTCCCGCAGGGGCACGGCATTGAGGTCACGCAGGGTCACCAGGCCGTCCCGGGTGAAGCCGATGGCCCCGGAGGCAAAATGGGGCTGCAGTGCCGGCGTCCGTGACCGCATGGAGGCCCGCAGGGCATCGATGCCGGCGGTACGGATGTTGATGTTGGCCTGCTGAGCCTGAGCTGGGGGGATGATCGCATCCAGGATCAATGCCAGGACACGCTGAACGCCGCCCTCCAGGCGGGCATCCGGCGCCGTCGGCGCGGCCGACGGGCTGTCCTCGGCGGGTTGGGCCGTCTCACCCAGCACGTCCCGCACGATGGTGCGGGCGGCATCCTCGGCGGCCGCCGCGGGGAAATAGATGTTGATGGTGACACAGGCGGTCAGGAGCAGCACGGTGCCGAACCAGGCTAGGTGTCGGGGTAATGCAGTGAAGTGGCGTGTCATGGCAATGCATCCTTGGGTTCGTTGACATCCGCGAACAGCAAACGGTTCGGCGTCCAATCTAACCTGAAAAAACATCAAAACCCTACAGGGGAAGGCTGAAAAAGGCTCTTTTGTCACTTCCCGAGCAGTTTGCCGTCATTCCTGCGCATTCTTCCACCACGCCTGCACCACCTTCGTCACTCCCGCGCATTCCTCCGTCGCCCCTGCACCACCTTCCGTCACTCCCGCGAAAGCGGGAGCCCATGTTTTTCAGCCCGTGACTGGATTCCCGCTTGCGCGGGAATGACGATGGGGGAATCCCCAGGAGCGCCGGCACCGACTGGATTCCCGCTTGCGCGGAAATGACGGAAATGCGGGAATAGCTGGGATGGAGGGAGATGACTTGCTCAGAACTTCATGGAGGGCCAACAAACTGGCCCCGACCGGCCCGACCTGCTACCTTTAATCATTTTCCCTGCCCCCGCCAAGATCATGACATCCGACACTCGCAACATTCTGGTCACCAGCGCCCTGCCCTATGCCAACGGTCCCATCCACTTGGGTCATCTGGTGGAATACATCCAGACTGACATCTGGGTGCGTTTCCAGAAGATGCGCGGCAACACGTGCCTCTATGTCTGCGCCGATGATGCCCACGGCACCCCCATCATGCTCAAGGCCCGCAGCGAGGGCATCACCCCGGAGGCCCTGATCGAACGCATCGGCCGGGAGCACCGGGCGGATTTTGCCGGCTTCCTGGTGGACTTCGACCACTACCACAGCACCCATTCGGAAGAAAACCGCCATTTTGCCGAACTGATTTACACCCGACTGCGGGATGCCGGACACATCGCCCGGCGCACCATCCGCCAGGCCTATGACCCGGAAGCGAAGATGTTCCTGCCGGATCGCTTCATCAAGGGGGAATGCCCCCGTTGCGGCGCGGCGGACCAATACGGAGACTCCTGCGAGGCCTGCGGCGCCACCTACGCCCCCACGGATCTGAAGAATCCGGTCTCCGCCATCTCCGGTGCCACACCGGTGGAAAAGGAGTCCGAGCACTATTTCTTCAAGTTGGGCGACTTCCACGCCATGCTGCGGGAATGGACCGGCTCCGGCAGCCTGCAGGGGGAGATCCGCAACAAGCTGCGGGAATGGTTCGAGGCGGGCCTGAACGATTGGGACATCTCCCGCGACGCCCCCTACTGGGGTTTCGAGATCCCCGATGCGCCGGGCAAATACTTCTACGTCTGGCTGGATGCCCCCATCGGCTACATGGCCAGCTTCAAGCACTACTGCGAGCAGCATGGCCTGGATTTCGACGCCTGGTGGCGCGCCGACAGCACGGCGGAGCTGCATCATTTCATCGGCAAGGACATCGCCTACTTCCACACCCTGTTCTGGCCCGCCATGCTCAGCGGCGCGGGCTTTCGTACCCCCACGGCGGTGCACTGCCACGGCTTTCTCACCGTCAACGGCCAGAAGATGTCCAAGTCCCGGGGCACCTTCATCAAGGCCCGCACCTATCTGGACCACCTGCAACCGGAATACCTGCGCTACTACTTTGCCGCCAAGCTCGGCCCCGGCGTGGACGACATCGACCTGTCCCTGGACGATTTCATCGCCCGGGTGAACAGCGACCTGGTGGGCAAGGCGGTGAACATCGCCTCCCGTTGCGCCGGGTTCATCCACAAGGGCTTTGCCGGCCGCCTGGCCGACAGCCTGCCGGACCCGGATCTGTATGACCGCTACGTGCGGGCCGGGGAAGAGATTGCCGGACTCTATGAACGGCGGGAATTCGGCCAGGCCATGCGGGAGATCATGGCCTTGGCGGACGTGGCCAATCAGTACGTGGACGAACAGAAACCCTGGGTCCTGGCCAAGCAGGAAGACGGTCAGGCCCATGTCCAGGCCGTCTGCACCCAGGGCATCAACCTGTTCCGGGCCATTCTCACCTATCTGCGGCCGGTACTGCCGTCCATGGCGGAGAAAGCGGAAGGGTTCCTGGGCGTTCCCGCGCTCACCTGGACGGCGGTGCAACAGCCCCTGGTGGGCACCCGCATCAACACCTACGAACCCCTGATGACCCGGGTGGATCCACAGGCAGTGCAGACCATGCTGGAGGCCTCGAAGGAAAGCCTGGCACCCACGCCGATCCAGCCCAAGGGGCCGCTGGCCCAGGATCCGATCCGGGAGGAGATCACCTATGACGACTTCGCCAAAGTGGATCTGCGCATCGCCCGCATCAGTCGGGCTGAGCATGTGGAAGGCGCCGACAAGCTGCTGCGCCTGACCCTGGACCTGGGTGGCGAGACCCGACAGGTCTTCGCCGGGATCAAGTCGGCCTATGACCCGGCAGACCTGGAAGGGCGTCTGACGGTGATGGTGGCCAACCTGGCGCCCCGCAAGATGAAATTCGGCCTGTCCGAAGGCATGGTCCTTGCCGCCGGTCCCGGCGGCAAGGATCTGTTCATCCTGTCACCGGATACTGGCGCCCAGCCGGGCATGCGGGTGAAATAGCCGGCCTCTAGCCGGCGGCGACCGGGATGTGGTGACTGAAACCGGGTGCGTGGGCCTGCCGGCTTGGCAGGCCTCGCTGCCCGGTGCCCTGATGCACCGTATTCAATTCTTCTTCCAGGTGACGCAGTTCACGCTCCAGCGCCACCATGCGGCGTCTGAGCACAACTTCCCGATAATGGGCCTGGGCCGGGGTATGAATGCTGGACTGGGCCATGACGGGATCTCCTCATTTGATTGAAATCAAATCTAGCAATCCCCACTGACGGGTTGAAAGAATATAAATTTGTGTTGTAATCACTCAAGAGAATTAGCAACACACCCCGAGCCCCTATGAAGCTCCAGCAGCTGCGCTACCTGAAGGCCATCGTCGAAAACAACCTCAACGTGACGGAGGCTGCCGAGCGCCTGTTCACCTCCCAACCCGGGGTCAGCAAGCAGGTGAAGCTGCTGGAAGAAGAACTGGGGCTGGAGATCTTCCACCGCAGCGGCAAGCACTTCACCCACGTCACCCCGGCCGGCCGCCAGATCATGGCCCGGGCCGAAAACATCCTTGGGGAAGTGCAGAACATCCGCGCCCTGGCGGAAGACTTCAGGGATGAAGAACGGGGCACCCTGCGCATCGCCACCACCCATACCCAGGCCCGCTACTTCCTGCCGCCCCTGATCACCCAATTCCGACGCCGCTATCCCCGGGTGCACCTGCTCATCCATCAAGGCACACCGGTACAGATCTCCCAGATGGCCGCCTCCGGCGAAGTGGACTTTGCCATTGCCACCGAGGCCATCGCCGTGAACCGGGAATTGCTCATGATTCCCGCCTATCGCTGGCACCATTGCGTGGTGGTTGACAAGGGACATCCGCTCACCCGGGTCAAACCCCTCGCCCTGGAAGACGTGGCCGGCTACCCCATCGTCACCTATGTGCACGGTTTTTCCGGCCGTGGCCGGCTGGAACAGGATTTTGCCAACGCAGGCGTCGCGCCGGAGATCGTGCTGAGCGCGGCGGACTCGGACGTCATCAAGACCTACGTCAGGCTGGGACTGGGGATCGGCATCATTGCCCATATGGCCTACGAGCCCGGTCAGGATACGGATCTGGCCTATCTGGATGCCAAGGCACTGTTCACCGGCAATGTCACCCGGGTAGGCTTCCGCAAAGGGGTCTACCTGCGCCGCTTCATGTGCCACTTCATGGAACTGATCGCCCCCCATGCGGGAGAAGACACGATCCATGAGGCCTTGAATGCCCGGACCCAGGAAAGCGTGGACCGGATCTTCGAGGGGATGACCCTGCCCGAGCATTAGAATTTGCCGACAGGCCGACTCCCCCGGGGAGGGAGATGCGTACAGGCCATTGCCGCGCCGGCGGGAATCCGGTCACGGGCTGGGAATTCTGGACTCCCGCTTTCGCGGGAGTGACGGCAAGGGACTCGCGGGAGTGACGGCAACGGGCTTGTTCGGGACAATGGCTGAGGCCTCGTCCGGAATAGCGGCAAAGGACTTGTTCGCTGTTTCCCAAGGGAGTGGATACATAACGCAAGATTATATATGTATACTTGACCTGATACAGGCAACGCTCCATCTTGGGGCCGATTGATCCGGGGCTCGACCGCCTTGATCACAGGATAATCTCGACATGAAACTCCAGCAACTCCGCTATCTGCAGGCCATTGCACGCTACAACCTCAACATCTCCGAAGCCGCGGACCGCCTGGCCACCTCGCAGCCGGGGATCAGCAAGCAGATCCGACTGCTGGAGGAAGAACTGGGTGTCCCCCTGTTCCAGCGCAACGGCAAGCATCTGTCCGGCATGACCGCCGTCGGACGCCGGGTGCTGGAATACAGCGAAGTCATCCTCAGGGAGGTGGAAAACATCCGTGCGGCGGCGGAAGAAGCCCGGGACGAGCAGGCCGGCGATCTGCGCATTGCCACCACCCATGCCCAGGCCCGCTACATCCTGCCCCCCATCGTGGACGCCTTCCGCCACCGGTTTCCCCGGGTCAGGGTACAGATTCACCAGGGGACGCCGCGGCAGATTGCCGACATGCTCTCCCATGACGAGGTGGACTTCATCGTCGCCACCGAGCCCATGCTGGCCTCCGGCCAGGTGATCGTGTTGCCCGCCTACCGCTGGTCCCACTGCGTGGTGGTGCCCAAGGGGCATGAACTGGCCGGAGCCGACGCCATTCCCCTGGAACGGCTGGCGGATTACCCCATCGTCACCTATCTGGACGGTTTCAGCGGTCGCACCAAGCTGGATGCGGACTTCCGACGTGCCGGACTCACCCCGGACGTGGTGCTGACGGCAGCGGACGCGGACGTCATCAAGACCTACGTACGGCACGGCATGGGGGTGGGCATCATCGCCCGTATCGCCCTGGAGAAGGGTCATGATGACGATCTGGTAGCCCTGGACACTGAACCCGGGCTGTCGGAAAACATCACCCGCATCGGGTTTCGTCGGGGCGCCTGGCTGCGCGGCTACATGTATGATTTCATTACTCTGCTGGCTCCCCACCTCACCCATGAGCATGTGGCTCGGGCCGCCCAGAATCCGGATCCGGAAAACCTGGAAGCCCTGTGCCGCAACATGAAGGTCCCCGAGGGCATCTCTCACTGCGCCTGAACGGATGGGGGCGGCGGGATGGACGCGGCCGCATGGGTCGCGTACATTAACCCGCTGTTTTTCCCTTTGATCAGGCAGGTATGGAAGAGACACACGAGCACCTTGAGGCACGTGCCGCCCAACTCATTTCGGCAGGAAGCTTCTTCTATCATCGGGGCTGGATGCCGGCCGCTGCCGGCAACCTCTCGGCGCGCCTGGACGATCACCGCATGGTGATCACCGAATCCGGCCGCCACAAGGGTGAACTCGGACGCGACGGCCTGATGATGGTGGACCTGGACGGCAACGTCCTTTCCCCCGGCAAGCAGCCCTCCGCAGAAACTTTTCTGCACATCATCCTCTATCGCCGTTCCCCGCGAATCGGCGCCGTGATGCATACCCATTCCGTCAGCGCCACAGTCCTGTCCCGCATCGTGGAAGGCGCCGAGCTGACCCTCACCGACTGCGAAGTCCTCAAGGCCCTGCCGGGCATCCCCGCCCATGAGGCCTCAATCACGCTCCCCATCTTCGGCAACGACCAGGAGATCCCCCAGCTGGCGGCCCAGGTGGATGATCACATGAACCGGCATCCGGACACCCCCGGCTACCTCATCGAGGGTCACGGCTTCTATACCTGGGGTCATGATGTGGCCGAAGCCCGACATCATGTGGAAGCCTTTGAATTCCTCTTTGACTGTGAACTGCAGCTGCGCAGACTCAAGCCATGATGACACCCATCCAGACCCGGAAACCGCGGCCATGATCAGGGCCATCATCACCGACATCGAAGGCACCCTGTCCGGGGTCTCCTTCACCCGGGAAGTCCTGCTGCCCCACGCGGTGGAGCACCTGCCTGAGTTTGTGCATACCCACCGCAATGTGCCGGAGGTGAAACGCCTGCTGGCCGATATCCGGGCCTATGCCGGCGGTTCTCTCGATGACGAGGCCCTGATGCAACGCATGGTGGCCTGGATGTCGGCGGATCAGAAGATCACGCCCCTCAAGGCCCTGCAGGGCCTGATCTGGGAGGAAGGCTACCGCCGGGGGGATTTCAAGGGACAGATCTACCCGGATGCCGTGGCCTGCCTGCGGGCCTGGCATGACCGGGGCATCACGCTGCACATATTCTCTTCCGGCTCGGTGCGTGCCCAGGAGGACTTCCTGGCCCACAGCGAGGCCGGCGATCTGCGCCCCCTGTTCAGCGGCAACTTCGACACCCGTATCGGCGGCAAGACCCACATCGCGGCCTACAAGCTCATCACCGAACGCATCCGGTGCGCCCCCGGCGAAGCCCTGTTCCTTTGCGACGATACGCGGGAGCTGGATGCCGCGGCCGCGGCTGGCCTGCGGACCACCCTGGTACAGCGACAGGGCGCGGCCGACTGCAATGGCCTCCATCCGGTGGTAACGGATTTTCACCAGATCCGGCTGGAGCATTGAGCACCATGTCATTTCCCCAATGTCCGCCCGGTTGCAGGCGTCACACCGGGTAGCGGATACTCATCTGAGAGCGGGAGTCCCATGTCCGAGTACGCACTGATCCTGGTCAGCACTGTCCTGGTCAACAACTTCGTCCTGGTGAAATTCCTGGGCCTGTGCCCGTTCATGGGGGTTTCAAAGAAGGTGGAGACGGCCATCGGCATGAGCCTGGCCACCACCTTCGTGCTGACCCTGTCCTCGGTCTGCAGTTATCTGGTCAACGAGTACCTGCTGGCCCCCTTCGGCCTGGAATATCTGCGTACCATCGC
>NZ_JAJNQM010000018.1:0-44380 GCF_022227785.1 Ectothiorhodospira lacustris
TATGGTGTTGAAGATATTCACCATCAACCTGGAGTACGGACATACCCATGCCCCCTTACCTCAAGCGGACGCTGAGTTGGCTGCATCGCTGGCTCACCCTGATCCTGCTGCCCCTGTTTGCCCTTATCATCATCACTGGCGCGATCCTCTCCTTCGATCCCATCCTTGATGACCTCCGGTCGGGGTCTGCGGCCGAGGCCCCGGCGGACGCCGTCGCGCTGGTGCAACTGCTCAACCAGGTCGATCCCGGGCAGCGGGCACGCTCCGTGGTGGTGGAAGAAGGCCGTGTGGTGTTGCTGGAGTTCCGCGAGCAGGGCCGTTCCCAATTCATGACCTTTGATCTGGACACCGGTGAGTCGCTTGAGCATCGCGGCGAAAGGAGCGATTTCTTTAATACTGTCAAGCACCTGCACAAGGATCTGTTGCTGGATGCCGCCATCGTGGTGGAGATTGCCACCTACCTGATGGTGCTGGTGATCATCGCCGGCCCCTTCCTGGCCTGGCCCCGGTTGCGCCGGACCCTCATGGGTTGGCACACCCTGGGTGGTTGGGTGGCCCTGCCGCTGGTGCTGATGATCGCCGTGACCGGGATCCTTATGTCCCTGCACATCGGCACGCCACGGCTGCCCCCGCTGCACCCGGATGACCGGCCCGTGGGGATGGCGTCCGCCATCGAGCAGGCCATGGCCAGCGGCGATCTGTCCGGGGTACGGGAGGTGACCCGGGTCAAGCGCTCTGCCGCCGCGGTCCGGGGTGTCGATCCGGTTGGTGAAGCGGTTCATGTGGTGAGCCGTCATGGGGTGATTCGACAGGACCACTTTCCGGGGTTGGTGAAGGAACTCCATGAAGGCACCTGGTCCGGTGCCTGGTCCGGCATGCTCAATCTGCTGGCCTCCGTGATCCTGATGGGGCTGATGGGTACGGGGCTGTGGTCCTGGGAACGTCGCCGGCGCCAGAGCCGCCGACGCAGCGGGGACGCCCACGCGGATATCCTGGTGGCCCACGCCAGTCAGACCGGTACGGCCGCGAAGCTGGCAGACCTGACCCGCCAGGCCCTGCAGGCCGGCGGTAGCCGGGTACTGCACGCCTCGGTGGCGGGGCTGTCCGTGGCGGAGCTGAAGGGATTTCGCCAGGTGTTTCTGATTGTCTCCACCGCGGGGGAGGGACAGGTGCCCGAACAGGCACGATCGTTCCTCAAGGTCTTGGGTGGCGCGGATCTGGCCGGTTGCCGGTTCTCCGTCCTGGCCCTGGGGGATCGCAGTTATACCCACTTCTGTCGCGGTGGCGAGCAGCTACGCGCGGCCCTGCTGGCCGCCGGTGGCGTGGAAGTCCTGCCGATGATGACGGTGGATGGGGATCCGGCGGCGGACTGGCGCCGCTGGCTGGATCAGGTGGCCGCTCAGTTGGGCATCGGCCTGGGGGACGTGGCTGCGCCGCAGGGGGACCAACCGGTCCGGCTGACCCTGAGGGAGCGGCGTCAACTTAATGATCCCACTGATCCGGATACCCATGAGGTCTGGAGCCTGCGGTTTGAAAGTGATGCGCCGCTGACGTTCCGGCCGGGGGATCTGCTGCTGGTGCGACCGGCTGCCGGTGAGCCGGCGCGGCCTTATTCCATCGGTAGCACGCCGGACGAGGATCCTCGCTCGATCCTGCTGACAGTGGCCCTGGTGAGCCACCGGGAGGCGGATGGGGCGGAGCGGCTGGGCAAGGCCTCGGGCCTGTTGTGTCGGCAACTCAAGGAGGGGGATGTGCTGGAGGGCCGGCTTCGCGCCCATCCCGACTTCAATCCGCCCGAGGACCCTGCGCGTCCCATGATCATGCTGGCTGCCGGCTGCGGGATTGCCCCGTTCGTCGGCTTCATTGCCGAGCAGGCCTTCCGAAAGCGACCGGGGCCGACCTGGCTGATCTTCGGCAATCGCAAGCGGGCCGGGGATTTCTTCCATGGGGAGCAGCTGGCGGCTTGGCATCGGGCCGGGGATCTGGACCGGCTGGATGCGGTTTTTTCCCGGGATCCGGAAGGAGGCGGTTATGTGCAGGATCAGCTGCATGCGGCCGCCGATGAGCTGATGACCTGGGTGCTGGAGCGTGATGCGGTGATCTATGTCTGCGGCAATGCCCGGACCCTGGGGCAGGGGGTGCGCACCGCGCTGGCGGAGATCCTGGCGGCCCGAGAGGGGGTGACCGTGGACGAGGCCGTCCGGCGCCTCCAGGCATGGGAGGCCGGGGGCAAGCTGCGGATGGATCTGATTGACTGAGCCGCCGAGTGCTATCCTGTGCGCTCCTGCCGGCCGCGAGGGCGGACCCGGCAGTGATGTCTTAACCTCACGGGAGAATCAGGCATGTCGGAGATTTCAGGAAATACGGTTGGGGGCGAGCCGGGCAAGGATCAGGCCATGATGCCGAAGATCATCTATGCCCTGTACTTGGTCTCGCCCATCGTCGGCCTGACGGGGCTGATTGGTGTGATCGTGGCCTATGTCTATCGGGGCGACGGCAGCGGCTGGCTGCGGAGCCATTATGATTTCCAGATCCGTACTTTCTGGATTGGGCTGTTGTACGTGATCGTGGGCATACTGCTGACGTTCGTCGTCGTTGGCTACCTGGTGCTGCTATTCTGGTTTGTGTGGCTGGTTATCCGTTGCGTGAAGGGCTGGAAGGCGCTGAGCGAGGGGCAGGCCGTGGCCAACCCAGAACGCTGGTCGTGGTGAAGTGCAGGTGCTCCGGAGGGGCGGCAGGTTAGCGGCCCCTTTGCCCTGCTGAGCGCAGGGAGAGCAGGGCGGGCGTCAGCACCAGCAGGGCCAGGATGCCCAGAGGCAGCAGCAGGCCCGGGGAGAGGATGTCCGTCATGCCCAGGCTCTGCGCCTGGGTCAGGCTGGACAACTCCGCCCCCAGACTCGCCACGACGAAGGAGATGGGCAGCAGCCCCAGAAAAGTGGCCACCAGTACATGGCGGAAGGGGATCGGAAACGCCACCGGCAGCATGTTGATCAGCCAGGCCGGTACCAGGGGGAACAGGCGCGCCGCCAGGATCACGCTGAAGGCATTTGCGTTCACCTTCGCCTCCATTTTCTGCAGTCGGTGTCCCCAGCGGCGATGGATGGGACCGCGGAACAGCCGGCGCCCCACGGCACCCACCATCACCGCACTGAAGGCCGAACCGGTGGCACTGAGCACGGCACCCAGCGGCGCCCCGAACAGGAAGCCGCCCGTGAGCATGAGCAGGAACCCCCCGGGAAACGGGGTGACCTTGCCGAAGGTCACGGCCACCACGTAGCCGGCGGCCATCGCCACGGGATGAAGCGCCGTCCACGCCAGCAGGGTTTCCTGGGATGCGACGACCCAGGCGGTCAGGTTGAACAGGGGCTCGTTCATCATTTGGTCTGAGGATTATAACCACTTGTGCTTTTTCGCCATTTTCGCTAGCCTGAGCGCCATTGTCAGGTTCACGCATCGGCAGTACCCGGGCTGCCGGCCTTGCCCCGCCATGGGGTCAAAGGTCGGCAGCCCTTTCCCGTGGGGCCATCCCCTTCATCACGAATAGCGCACGACCCCTCGTACAGGCCGGCGCAGGAGACATCGACATGCCCGTCATTACCCTCCCCGACAACAGCCGTCGCAGCTTTGATGCGCCCGTCACCGTGGCTCAGGTGGCCGCCGATATCGGTCCCGGCCTCGCCAAGGCCACCCTGGCCGGCAAGATCGACGACCGCCTGGTGGATGCCGCTTACCTGATCGAAGATGATGCCCGTCTGGCCATCATCACCGACCGCGATCCGGAAGGGTTGGACATGATCCGCCACTCCACCGCCCACCTCATGGCCCAGGCGGTGAAGACCCTGTATCCCGGCGCTCAGGTGACCATCGGTCCCGTGATCGAGGATGGGTTCTACTACGACTTCGCCTATGAACGCCCCTTCCATCCGGAAGACCTGGAAAAGATCGAGGCGAAAATGAAGGAGTTGGTCAAGGCCGATCTGCCGGTGGCGCGCCGGGTCATGCCCCGTGACGAGGCCGTGGCATTCTTCCGCGAGCAAGGAGAGGAATACAAGGCCCGCCTCATCGCCGACATCCCCACCAACGAGGATATCTCCCTCTACAGCCAGGGCGAGTTTACCGACCTGTGCCGCGGCCCCCACGTACCCGGCACCGGCAGGCTCAAGGCCTTCAAGCTTACCAAAGTGGCCGGTGCCTATTGGCGCGGGGACTCCAAGAACGAGATGCTCCAGCGCATCTACGGTACCGCCTGGCCCAACAAGCAGCAGCTGGAAGAGTATCTCCACCGCCTGGCGGAGGCGGAGCGCCGCGATCATCGTCGCATCGGCCAGGAGCTGAATCTGTTCTCCATTCAGGAGGATGCCGGCGGCGGCCTGGTATTTTGGCACCCTAACGGCGCCCGCATCCGCCGCGCCATCGAACAGTTCTGGTCCGAGATGCATGAGCGGGCGGGGTACGAGTTCCTGTATACCCCCCATATCGCCAACCTGGAGCTGTGGAAGACCTCCGGTCATGCGGACTTCTATGCCGAGTCCATGTACGAGCCCATGCAGGACGAGCATCAGGCCTTCCAGCTCAAGCCCATGAACTGTCCGTTCCATGTCCTGGTGTACAAGGATCGCCTGCGTTCCTACCGTGACCTGCCCCTGCGCTGGGCGGAGATGGGGACGGTCTACCGCCGCGAGATGTCCGGTGCCCTGCACGGCCTGATGCGGGTGCGCGGCTTTACCCAGGACGATGCCCACATCTTCTGCCGGGAGGATCAGATCGAGGCGGAGATCCTGCGGATCCTGGATCTCACCCTGGCGGTGCTGCAGGCTTTTGGTTTCGAGAACTTCGATATCAACCTGTCCACCCGCCCGGACAAGGCCGTGGGCTCGGATCACATCTGGGAGCATGCCACCGCCGCGCTGCGGGCGGCCCTGGAGAAGAAGGGGCTGGCCTATGAGGTGGACGAGGGCGGCGGTGCCTTCTACGGCCCCAAGATCGATATCAAGATCCGTGACGCCATCGGTCGTCAGTGGCAGTGCTCCACGGTGCAGCTGGACTTCAACCTGCCGGAACGCTTCGACATGGAGTACGTGGCGGACGACAACACCCGCAAGCGGCCCATCATGATCCATCGCGCCCTGCTGGGGTCGGTGGAACGCTTCTTCGGCGTGCTCATCGAGCACTATGCCGGTCACTTCCCCCTGTGGCTGGCGCCGGTACAGGTGCAGGTGCTCACCATCACCGATCGGCAGAACGATTATGCCCGTCAGGTGGCCGATATTTTGCGCGAACAGGGCTTCCGCGCCGACATGGACTTGAGAAACGAGAAGATCGGCTTTAAAATCCGCGAGCATACGCTTCAACGAGTGCCGTATCTGCTGGTCCTGGGGGACCGGGAAAGGGATACGGGTACAGTCGCCGTGCGTACGCGCGATGGGCGGGACCTGGGAACGATGGAGATCGATTCCCTGATTCAGCGTCTTTCCCTCGAAACCGCGAGCCGCGGCCATTCCATTTTGGAGGATTGACATATCAGCGCTGGTAAAGAGAACCGATTAAACGAGCAGATCAATGTGCCCCAAGTGCGTCTGATCGGTGAAGACGGCGAGAACATGGGGGTCATGCTGACGCGCGAGGCGATGCGAATCGCCGAGGAAGCCGAACTGGATCTGGTGGAAATCGTGCCCACGGCCGATCCTCCGGTCTGTCGGGTCATGGACTATGGCAAGTTCAAGTTCGAGCACAGCAAGAAGACGCAGGCTGCCAAGAAAAATCAGAAACAGGTTCAGATCAAGGAAGTCAAATTCCGTCCGGGAACGGACGAAGGTGACTACCAGGTCAAGCTTCGCAATCTAAACCGCTTTCTGGAGAATGGTGACAAGTGCAAGGTCACCATCCGCTTCCGCGGTCGTGAGATGGCGCACCAGGAGCTGGGTGCAAGGCAGCTCGACCGGATCGAAGCCGATCTGGGTGAGCTGGCGACGGTAGAACAGCGTCCCAAGATGGAAGGTCGCCAGATGATCATGGTGATCAGTCCGAAGAAGAAGTAAGCAGTCGGCAGTAAAAAGTAAAGGCAGTCGATAAGAAAACGGATGCATGGGTCCCGGTACACCTGTGCGTCTTGACCAACATGTCGCCAGCGAGGCGGCATCATCTGGAGTTCAAAGATGCCGAAGATGAAGACCAATCGGGGCGCCGCCAAGCGCTTCACCAAGACCGGCTCGGGCGCCTTCAAGCGTGCCCAGTCCCATCGTCGTCATATCCTGACGAAGAAGAGCACCAAGCGTAAGCGTCACCTGCGCGCCGCGTCCCACATCCATGCCTCGGATGTGGCCGCCGTGCGTCAGATGTTGCCCAATAGCTGAGCCGAGTCACCCAGGAGTTTTAGAGCATGCCCCGAGTCAAAAGAGGTGTAACCGCCCACGCCAAGCACAAAAAGGTGCTGGACAAGGCAAAAGGTTACTATGGTGCCCGCAAGAACGTCTATCGCGTTGCCGTGCAGGCCGTCACCAAGGCCGGTCAGTACGCCTATCGCGACCGCCGGCAGCGCAAGCGTCAGTTCCGCGCCCTGTGGATTGTGCGTATCAACGCGGCGGCCCGCGAGTTTGGCCTGTCCTACAGCCGTCTGATCGACGGACTGAACAAGGCCGGCGTCGAGATCGACCGTAAGGTGCTGGCTGATCTGGCGGTGCATGATCTGCCCGCCTTTGGCCGTATCGCCGAGCAGGCCAAGGCCGCCCTGGCGTAAGCACTGCGGACGCAGGCCCGCCCCCGTGCGGCGGGGGCGGGAACGTCAAGAGGGGAAAGGCCTGGCCTTTCCCCTTTTTGTTTTCAACGCAACGACGGAAGCTCCAAGTGGAATCCCTTTCCAATCTCACCGACGCGGCGCTCACGGCGATCCGCGCGTCCGCCGACCTGCGCCATCTGGACGAGTTGCGGGTGCAGTACCTGGGCAAGAAGGGCGTCATCACCGAACAGTTGAAGTCCCTCGGGGCACTGCCGCCGGAGCAGCGCCGGGAGGCCGGTCAGGCCATCAACCAGGCCAAACAGGTGGTGGCCGAGGCCCTGGAGGCGCGCCGCGAGGCCTTGGAACTGGCGGCTCGGGAGACTCGCCTGGCGGCGGAGACCCTGGATGTCACCCTGCCTGGGCGGCGCCAGGAATCCGGTGGCCTGCATCCCGTCACCCTGACCATAGAGCGCATCCAGGCCCTGCTGGAGCAGTTGGGTTTTGCGGTGGTGGAAGGTCCGGAGGTGGAGGACGACTACCACAACTTCGAGGCCCTGAACATTCCGTCCCATCACCCGGCCCGGGCGATGCATGACACCTTCTATTTCGATGCCACCACCCTGCTGCGTACCCATACCTCGCCGGTGCAGGTCCGAGTGATGGAAAACCAGGCACCGCCCCTGCGCATCATCGCCCCCGGACGTGTCTATCGCTGCGACTCGGATCTCACCCACAGCCCCATGTTTCACCAGGTGGAGGGGCTGGTGGTGGATGAGCAGGTGACCTTTGCCCATCTGCGCGGCGTGCTGGACGCCTTTCTGCGGGCCTTCTTCGAGCAGAACGATCTGAAGACCCGGTTTCGGCCTTCCTATTTCCCCTTCACCGAACCCTCCGCCGAGGTGGACATCCAGTGCGTGCAATGCGGCGGCCACGGCTGCCGGGTCTGCAAGCAGACCGGCTGGTTGGAGGTAATGGGCTGCGGCATGGTGCATCCCAATGTGCTGGGGCATGTGGGCATCGACAGCGAACGTTATTCCGGTTTTGCCTTCGGGCTGGGAGTGGAGCGCATGGCCATGCTGCGCTACGGGGTCAACGACCTGCGGCTGTTCTTCGACAATGACATCCGTTTCCTGCGCCAGTTCGTCTGAGAAAATTCTGAATCAGTCATTCCCGCGCAAGCGGGAATCCAGTCATGGACTGGACACTCCGTCACTCCCGCGTAAGCGGGAGTGACGGAGGGGCGGGAGTGACGGAGGGGAATTTGTTCAGTGTTTCCCTAACCCATTCCGAATCCAAGGTTGAGTATCTATGAAAATCAGTAATCAATGGCTGGGTCAGTGGGTGGATCACGGCCTGGCGGTGGACGCCCTGGGCCATCGCCTGACCATGGCGGGCTTGGAGCTGGACGCCGTCACGACGGTGGCGCCGGATTTTACCGGCGTGGTGGTGGCCCATGTGATCGCCGTGGAACCCCATCCGGACGCAGACAAGCTGCGGGTTTGTCAGGTGGATGACGGCAGCGGCGAGCCGGTGCAGGTGGTCTGCGGCGCGCCTAATGTGCAGGTGGGCATGCGCGCTCCCTTTGCCCGGGTCGGCGCGGTCCTGCCTGGCGATTTCAAGATCAAGAAGGCCAAACTGCGGGGGGTACCGTCCTTCGGCATGCTCTGTTCCGCCCGGGAGCTGGGTCTGTCCGAGGCCCATGAAGGTCTCATGTCCCTGCCGGACGAACCGGCGGCGGGCACGGACGTTCGTGTGCTGCTGGGGCTGGATGACCAGGTCCTGGAAGTGGACCTGACACCGAACCGGGCCGACTGCCTGAGCATGGCCGGGGTGGCCCGGGAGGTGGCGACCCTGACGGGCCGGCCCCTTCAGGTACTGGAAGTGCCGGCAGTGTCGGCGGCCTGTGAGGATGTCTTCCCGGTGCGCCTGGAGGCGCCCGCGGACTGTCCGCGCTATGCCGGTCGGGTGATCCGGGGCGTGAATCCCGCCGCGCCCACGCCGCTGTGGATGCAGGAGCGTCTGCGCCGGGCCGGGATCCGCAGCCTGGGTCCCCTGGTGGATGTGACCAACTACGTCATGCTGGAGTTGGGTCAGCCCATGCATGCCTTCGATCTGTCCGTGCTCGATGGCGCCATCGTGGTGCGCCGGGCCCGGGACGGTGAGACCCTGGTATTGCTGGATGGCCAGGAACTCAAGCTGGGCGCCGATGATCTGGTGATCGCCGACGAAGGTAAGCTGCTGGCTCTGGCGGGCATCATGGGCGGCGAGGCCAGCGGCGTGACCGATGACACCCGGGATGTATTCCTGGAGTCGGCCCACTTCGTGCCCATGGCCGTGGCCGGGCGTGCCCGCCATCATGGCCTGCACACCGAGTCGTCCCACCGTTTCGAGCGGGGCGTGGATCCGGCGCTGCCCCTGCGTGCCCTGGAGCGGGCCACGCAGCTGCTGTGCGAGATCGCCGGCGGTACCCCGGGGCCGGCCAACGTGGCCGAGGAGGCATCTCAGGTGCCGGTGTGCGCACCCATTACCCTGCGGCCTGCCCGGGTGAGTCGTCTGCTGGGCCTGGCGCTGCCGCCCGCGCGGATGCGGGAGATCCTCGTTGCCCTGGGCTGCGAGGTGAGCGGAATGGGGGAGGCCTGGCAGGTCGCGGTGCCCTCGTTCCGCTTCGATCTGGCCATCGAGGAAGACCTGGTGGAGGAGATCGCCCGGGTTCATGGCTATGACGATCTGCCTTCCGAGCTGCCCCTGGTCCGCCCCGGCATCACCTGGCTGGACGAGGCGCGGGTGGATCCTCGCCGCCTGCGCTCCCGCCTGTGTGATCTGGGGTATCTGGAGGCCATCACCTTCAGCTTCGTGGATGAGGCCCTGGAGGCCGGGTTCTCCCCGGACACCCGGCCGCTCAGGCTGGCCAATCCTCTCTCTTCGGAGTTGGCGGTGATGCGCACCACCCTTTGGCCGGGGTTGGTGAAGGCGGCCCTGCACAACCTGCACCGCCAGCAGGCGCGGGTGCGCCTGTTCGAAGTAGGACTGAGGTTCGCGCCCCAAGACAATGGACTGAAGCAGGAAAAGGTTATCTCCGGCCTGATCTGCGGCGCCCTGTTTCCGGCGCAGTGGGGTCAGGCCGAGCGCCCGGTGGATTTCTTCGACATCAAGGGGGATGTGGAATCCCTGCTGGCCCTGGCGGGGCTGGACCGGCGGGTGAGCTGGCGGGCCGGCCGTCATCCGGCGCTGCATCCCGGGCAGTGCGCCGAGCTGTGCCTGGACGGGGAATCCCTGGGTTGGGTCGGCGCCCTGAATCCGGCGTTGGAAGCCGGGCTGGATCTGGAAACACCGGTGTTCCTGTTCGAGCTTTCACTGGAAAAGGTCTGCCGGGGGCGTCTGCCCGGATTCCGGGAGCAGAGCCGGTTCCCGGCCATTCGTCGCGACCTGGCCCTGCTGGTGGACACCGCCCTGCCGGCCGCCCGGGTGGTGGAAGTGATCGAAAGCGCCGGCCACGAAGCGCTCAGAGGGGTGAACCTGTTTGACGTCTATACGGGGCGGGGGGTGCCGGAGGGTAGAAAAAGTCTTGCTTTGGGCTTGATTTTACAGGATTTATCCAGCACTCTTACCGACGAAAAAGTGGACGAGATGATCCACGACATCGTGACCAAATTACAAGAAGAGGTTGGGGCGACCCTCAGAGCTTGATCGATGGCATTGACAAAGGCGGAGATGGCGGAGCGGCTGCATGAAGAACTCGGGCTTAACAAGCGTGAGGCCAAGGAGCTTGTGGAGCTCTTCTTCGAGGAAGTTCGCACCGCACTGGAGGTGGGGGAGCAGGTAAAGTTGTCGGGGTTCGGCAACTTCACGCTCAGGGACAAAAACCAGCGGCCCGGCCGTAATCCCAAGACCGGTGAGGAGATTCCCATTTCCGCCCGTCGCGTGGTGACGTTCCGTCCTGGTCAGAAACTGAAGGCGAGGGTCGAGTCCTATGCTGGAAGCGGGCAACAATAGCGAACTCCCGGCCATTCCCGGGAAACGTTATTTCACCATCGGGGAGGTCAGCGAGCTGTGTGGGGTGAAGCCCCATGTATTGCGCTACTGGGAACAGGAGTTCCCCTCCCTGAAGCCCGTCAAGCGGCGCGGTAACCGCCGTTATTACCAGCGACAGGATGTCATCCTGATTCGCCAGATCCGCAGCCTGCTCTATGAGCAGGGTTATACCATCGGCGGTGCCAGGCAGAAACTGTCGGGGCAGGAGGCCCGCGACGACACCTCCCAGAGTCAGCAGATCATCCGGCAGATGCGGCTGGAACTGGAGGAGATCCTGCACATCCTGCGGCAGAAGCCGTCGTGAAAAAATAGTAAGAATTTGGTCGCAAAAACACTTCACAAATGGAAAAACATACCCTACAATGCTGCACTTTCTCGGGGCGTAGCGCAGCCTGGTAGCGCACCTGCATGGGGTGCAGGTGGTCGGAGGTTCAAATCCTCTCGCCCCGACCAAATCCCGAAAAACCCGGCTCAAGGCCGGGTTTTTTGTGCCCGCCATTCGTCCTGTTCCCGCGAACCTTACCGAGGGTGCCGCGCATCATGAGTACCGAGGTCGTTCCAGAACACCGCCGGGACTGGCGCGCCGCCCTGGCCGTCTATCGGCATCCCCGGGTCCTCGGCATGCTGTTTCTGGGTTTTGCCGCCGGCTTGCCGCTGCTGCTGGTGGGGGGGACGTTCACCGCCTGGTTGCGGGATCTGGGGGTGGAACTGGCCGCCATCGGCTTTTTGAGCTGGGTGGGCATGGCCCACAGCATCAAGATTTTCTGGGCGCCGGTGGTGGACCGGATGCCCTTACCCTTCCTGACCCCTTGGCTGGGACGGCGGCGTGCCTGGATGATCCTGGCCCAGGGGGTGATCGCCCTGGGGCTGTTGGGTATTGCACTGACCGATCCCCGCGAGCATCTGTGGCTGGTGGCCGTCTGGGCGGTGCTGACCGCTTTTGGTTCGGCGACCCAGGACATCGCCGTCGACGCCTATCGCATCGAGGCGGTGAGCCGGGACCGGCAGGGCGCCATGGCGGCATCCTACATCTTCGGTTACCGAGTGGCCCTGCTGGCCGCCGGAGCGGGGGCGCTGCATCTGGCTGCCGTGGGGAACTGGAGTCTGTCCTACGGGGTGATGGCCGCGCTGATGGCGGTGGGCGTGATCACCACGCTGATCATCCGCGAGCCGGAGGTGACCACCAACAGCAGCACCCGGCGCCTGGAGCAGCGGGTGGTGGATTATCTGGATCGCACCGCCCATCGTGGTTGGCGTCGTCGTTTCACGGCCTGGTTCATCGGCGCGGTGATTTGTCCCTTTGCGGATTTTTGGCACCGCTACGGTAAGGTGGCCCTGCTGGTGTTGCTGTTCGTGGCCACGTTTCGCATCAGCGACATCTTCATGGGGGTGATGGCCAACCCCTTCTATCTGGACCTGGGCTTTTCCAAGACCGAGATCGCTAACGTGGCCGCGGCCTTCGGCCTGGCCATGACCCTGACCGGGGCCGTGCTGGGGGGGCTTTTGGTGATGCGCTTCGGCATCACCCGCATGCTCATTGCGACCGCCTGTCTGGCGCCCCTGACCAATCTGACCTTTTCCTGGTTGGCCACCCTGGGTCCGGAGCTGTATGGTCTGACATTTGCCATCATGGCGGACAACATCAGCGGGGGACTGGCCATTTCTGTGTTCATTGCCTATCTGTCGAGCCTGACCAACAGTGCCTATACGGCCACTCAGTATGCCCTGTTCAGCTCCATCATGACCCTGCCGGGCCAGTTCCTGGCGGGCTTTACCGGGCTGCTGGTGGAGCAGGTGGGCTGGGTCTGGTTCTTCATCTCATCGGCCGGCATCGGCCTGCCGGCTATCCTATTGGCGGTGCTGATCGCCCGCCTGGCCAATCCCGATCAGGTGGTCAGGCCCGGCCGCCCGGCGGAAAACCGCAGATGAGGTTCCATCGTGGATGATGCCGGACAACAAAAAAAGCAGCCCGGCCGCCGCCATGACGTTCTGCTGATGGTGGGCGGGTTTTATGTGCTCGCCAGTGTGCTGTCGGTAGGCTGGTGGCTGCAGACCCGGCAGACGGACATCTGGCCGCTGACAGCGGTGCTGCTCGGTCTGGGGATCGTCATCCTGGTGGCTCTGCTGTGGTTCCGTCAGCGGGATGTGGAACGGCTGGTGGTAGAACGCGGCCAGGCCCTGGAAAAGAACCGAACACTGATGCGTTCCATCACCGAGTCGGCCCGGGATGCGATCATCCTGATGGCGCCGGGCGGTCGGGTGGCCTTCTGGAATCCGGCGGCGGAAGCCCTGTTGGGGTTCTCCCGGGAGGAGGCGATCGGTCGTGACCTGCATGACATGATCATGCCCGGAGGTACGCCGGGCATGATCATGCGCAAGCTCTTGAATTTTGAAGGCAGCGGCTGCGGCAACGCCATCGGCCGGACCCTGGAATTGCAGGCCCGCTGCAAGGATGGACACGTGATCCCGGTGGAGCTGTCTCTGTCTTCATTGCATCTGGACACGGGCTGGCACGCGCTGGGTATCCTCAGGGACATCACCGACCGTAAGCAGGCTGAACGACGCTTGGTGCGTCTGACCGAATGTCTCTCCAGCATGGGGCCGAATTTCGACGATAATGCCCAGGATATCACCCGGCTGTGCGGAGAGCTGTTCGGCAGCGACGCGGCCTTCTACAACCGCCTGCAGCAGGGGCGGTTATGCAGTCTGGGGCACTGGAACCGCCCGCCGGGCCTGCCCCTGGAGGATGATCCCGAAGGCCATGTCTGTCATGGTCTGATCAAGGATACCGCCCTGGAGTGTCTCGTCATTGAGGATCTGGAGCAGTCCCCGTATTTCGAGACGGATCCGGCGATTCAGCGCTATGGTCTCAAGGCGTATTTCGGCCACAAGGTGTACTGCCGGGGTGAGGTGGCGGGCTCCCTGTGTGTGGTCTTTACGCGTCGTTGCCGACCGAGCGATGAAGAGCGGCGCCTGCTCACCCTGCTGGCCGCCGCCCTGGGTGCGGAGGAAGAACGTCACCTGGCGGTACAGCAGTGGCATGAGGCCAAGGAGCGGGCGGAACAGGCGAACCGGGCCAAGTCCGAATTCCTCTCCCGCATGAGCCATGAGCTCAGGACCCCCATGAATGCGGTCCTGGGATTTTCCCAGCTGCTGGAGGCGGATCCGGCGTTGGGGGAGGAGCAGCTGGACAGTGTGCACGAGATTCTGCGCGGCGGCCGGCATCTGCTGGAGCTGATCAACGAGATCCTGGACCTGTCCCGCTTGGAGGCCGGCAAGATCGAACTGTCCCTGGAGCCGGTGGCCATGTCCTCGGTGCTGACCGAGTGCATTACGCTGCTGCGCCCCTTGGCGGATGAGCGACGGATTCGCCTGCATGTGAACAGCCGACAAGACCATGCCGTGCTTGGGGATCGCACCCGGCTCAAACAGGTGCTGATCAATCTCATGTCCAATGCCATCAAGTACAACCGGCCGGACGGTGATGTGTGGCTTGAAACTCGGATGGGTGGCGGTGGGGAGACGATCCGGGTGAGTGTGGCCGATACTGGGCTGGGTATTGACCCTGCGCGCATGGATGAGCTGTTCCAGCCCTTCAATCGCCTGGGTGTGGATGATCAGGCCGCGACGGAAGGGACGGGTATCGGGCTGACCATCGCCCTGCGTCTGATGGAGCTGATGGGGGGGTGCATCGGTGTGGAGCCACGGCAAGGGGGCGGGAGCGTGTTCTGGTTCGAGTTGCCGGCGGTGCAGGATGCACCGGTCCCGGTCCCGTCTCACAGGCCGTTCGGGGGTATTGCTCCGAGCGGGGGAATCGCCTCGGGTCACTGTATCCTGCACGTGGATGACAATCCTTCCAACCTGCGCTTGGTGGCGCAGGTCCTGGCCAAGCGTCCGGGGATTCAGGTATTGCAGGCACCGGGGGCGGACCTGGGGCTGGCCCTGGCGCGCAGTCATCGGCCGGATCTGATCATTCTGGACATCAACATGCCGGGCATGAATGGCTATCGGGTATTGAAGTCCCTGCGAGAGGATGCGGGGACGGCCGCCATACCGGTCTTTGCCCTGACTGCCAATGCCACCCAGCGAGATGTGATCCGGGGAAAGGAGGCCGGCTTTGATGAATATCTGACCAAGCCTCTGGATATCCCTGACTTCATGGCCCTGCTGGATCGGTACCTGGTCATGTCCATGGCGACGGACAGGGCCTCGGGTTGCCCGGAAAGCACCCCATGATGCAGCGATTCGTTACATCGCCCACGGAGCAGGTTCTGCACCTGGTCCTGCCGGGCCTGTTGACGCGCACCGCCGGCTGGCAGGCCGATTACGGCAATTTGGGGCGTTATCCCGCCCTGGAGTGGTTGTGGTCGCGGGGCGGCCCCACTCCCGTCCGCGCCGACGATCTGGAAACCCTGTTGTGCCGGCATTACGGTGCCGATACCGATGCCCCCGTGGCCGCCCTGACACGGCTGGCGGCTGTTGCGAACGTGCCGGCAGGGTACTGGTTCTGTGCCGACCCAGTGCATTTGACGGTGGGCACGGATGATCTGGTCCTCTCCCGGGTTGTCGGCCCATCGCTGACTGCCGCCGAGAGCGACGCCCTGGTCACCCTGATCAACGACCATTTTCAGGAGCGGTCCTGGCGGCTGCACAGTGCCGCCCCGGGGTACTGGCATTTGTGCCTGGAGCAGGATCCGGGCCTGTCCACCGTGCCCCTGTCCCGCGCCCTGGGGCAACGGGTGGGTGGTCTGCTGCCCAGGGAGAGTGCCGCTGCCCGGGCCTGGCAACGGGACCTGACGGAGTTGCAGATGCTTTTGTTCGGCGCGCCGGTGAATGCGGCGAGGGAGGCCCGGGGAGAGGTGACGGTCAACAGCCTGTGGCTCTGGGGGGGCGGGCGCTGGCCCTGTCCGCCGCCGCCCGCTGCGCTGGCGACCGCCCATGGCCACGGCGCGTTGCTGGAAGGGCTCTGTCGCTGGACGGGCACGCCCCTGCATCCCGTGCCGGAGTCGGCCACGGCGTGGCTGGCATCCGGGCCGCCGCAAGGCCATGTACTGGTGGTGCTGGAAGATCTCTTCCCGGCCGCCGCCGGGGATGATATCGAGGCCTGGATGAACGCAATGACGGTATTGGAGCAGAACTGGTTCGAGCCCCTGCGCCAAGCCCTGGCGCGGGGCCGGCTTCGGCACCTGATGATCCAGGGCGAGGATGGCCGGGGGGTACGGCTGGATGGCGGGTCCCGCCGCCGGTGGTGGCGGCGTTCCCGTCCGTTCGGGGAATGCGTGGTGGGCCTTGGTGCGGAGAGTGCCCGATGAAGGCCGCGCGCAGGCTGCAGCGGGGGCGGGCGCCGGCCGAAGGTGCTGATCTTCTGGCCCGGCTCTATGCCAACCGGGGTGTCCTGGACCCGGCGGAACTGGATTGCTCCCTGTCCCGTATGGTCCCGGTCGGTGCCCTGGGCGGGATCGATCGGGCCACGGCCTTGCTGGAACAGGCCCTGACCCGGGACCGACGGATACTGGTGGTGGGTGATTTCGATGCCGACGGCGCCACCAGCACCGCCCTGGCCTTGCGGGCCCTGCGGGCCATGGGTGCGGCGGCGGTGGATTACCTGGTCCCCAACCGGTTCGAGTATGGCTACGGGCTGACGCCGGAGATCGTGGCGGTGGCTGCCGATCGGGCGCCGGACCTGATCATCACCGTGGATAACGGCATCTCCAGCCTGGACGGGGTGGCGGCCGCGCGGGGCCGAGGCATGCAGGTACTGGTGACCGATCATCACTTGCCCGGTGCCCGGTTGCCCGATGCCGAGGCCATCGTCAATCCGAATCTGGCCGATGACCCCTTTCCCAGCAAGGCGCTGGCCGGGGTAGGTGTGATCTTCTATGTCATGGCGGCCCTGCGGGCCCGCCTGCGCGACCGGGGCTGGTTCGGGCTCCGGGGGATTCCAGAGCCTAATCTGGGCAGTCTGCTGGACCTGGTGGCACTGGGTACGGTGGCGGACGTGGTGCCCCTGGATCGCAACAACCGCATCCTGGTGGAGCAGGGGCTACGGCGGATGCGGGCAGGTCAGGCGGCACCGGGTATCCGGGCCCTGCTGCAGGTGGCGGGTCGTCATCCGGAGCGGGTGGTGGCCGCGGACCTGGGGTTTGCCGTGGGGCCGCGCCTGAACGCCGCCGGGCGCATGGATGACATGGCCATCGGCATCGAATGTCTGCTCGCCGATGACCCGGATCGGGCTCTGACCCTGGCACAGACCCTGGACGACCTGAACCGGGATCGGCGGGAGGTGGAGGCGCAGATGCAGGACCAGGCCCTGGACAGCCTGACCCGGCTGATGGATGAGCGGGGCCTGACGGGGGCGGGCGGCCATGGCTTGTGCCTGTATGAGCCGGAGTGGCATCAGGGGGTGATCGGCATCGTCGCCTCCCGCATCAAGGACCGGGTACACCGGCCGGTGATCGCCTTTGCCGATGCCGGTAACGGGCAGCTCAAGGGGTCGGCCCGTTCCATCCCCGGGCTGCATATCCGGGATACCCTGGATGCCATTGCCTCGACCCATCCGGGCCTGGTGAGCAAGTTCGGCGGGCATGCCATGGCGGCGGGTCTGAGCCTGTCGGCGGACCGTTTCGAGGCCTTTCGGCAGGTGTTTGACGAGACCGTGCGTCGGTTCGTCGACCCGGCGGATCTGGAGGGGGTGATCTGCAGTGACGGCCCGCTGGCACCCCATGAGCTCACGCTGGAGACCGCCGAGGCCCTGCGCGCCGGCGGCCCTTGGGGACAGGGATTCCCGGAACCCCTGTTTGACGGCGAGTTCGAGGTGCTGGAACGGCGTTGGCTGAAAGGCAGGCATGTGCGCCTGCGTCTGCGCCATCCCGAGGGCGGGGAAGTCGTTACCGGCATCGCCTTCAACGCCGATCCGGCCCAGTGGCCGGAAGGGCGGGATCGGGTGCATCTGGCCTATCGGCTGGACAGCAACGAATACCGGGGCCTGTGTTCCGTCCAGATGGTGGTGGAACACGTTTTCTGAGGGCTACATCCCGGCCATCTGCAGCACCAGGGTCGCCACGGCGAAATACATCACGATGCCGGCCACGTCCACCACCGAGGTGACCAGCGGGGCGCTGGCGGTAGCCGGGTCCAGCTTGAAACGGGCCAGGATGAAGGGCAGCACCATGCCGAACATGCTGCCGGTGATGACCACCAGCACCATGGAGATGGCGATGGCAATGGCCACCTCGGTGCCCCCCAGCCACAGGCCGATGAGCCAGACCGCCAGTCCCAGGGTGATGCCCAGGCTCAGGGCCACCAACAGCTCCTTGCCCCAGAGTCGGAACCAGTCCCGGGCCTGCACATCGCCGGTGGCCAGGGCGCGCACCATCAGGGTGGAGGCCTGGGCCCCTGCGTTACCGCCGGAGGCGATGACCATGGGCAGGAAGAACACCAGGGCCACCACCTTCTCGATGGCCGTCTCGAAAAAGGCGATGGCGGCACCGCTCACGATGTTCACTGCCACCAGGATCACCAGCCAGCCGATGCGCTTGCGGTAGAGCATGCTCGCGGTGGCGTCCTTCACGCTCAGGTTCAAGACCCCCACCGAGCCCATCTTGTGGAAGTCCTCGGTGTCTTCCTTCTGTACCACGTCCATGACGTCATCCACGGTGATGATGCCGGCCAGGGTGCCGTCCGCGTCCACCACGGGCAGGGCCTGCAGGTCATAGCGACCGATGAGGCGGGCCGCCTCTTCTCGGTCTTCCTGGGTGTGGATGCTGATCAAGTCCCGGTGATAGTGTTGCGCCACCTGGGTGCGGGGGCGGGAGAGCAGCAGGTCCTGAAGGCTGATCCAGCCCAGCAGACGACCCCCTTCGCCGGTGATGAAAAGGGTGTTGAGGGTTTCGCCAACATGGGCCTGTTCACGCACGTGATCCAGGGCCTGGCGTACGGTCCAGTCGGGGGAGAGGGCCACGAACTCCGGGGTCATGAGGCGGCCGGCGCTGTGCTCCGGGAAGGCCAGCAGGGCCTTGAGCACCTGCTGGTCCGCCTCCGGCAGCATCTCCATCAGGGAGTCCGTGTGCGCGTCCGGTAGTTCGTCCAGGATGGCGGCGGCATCGTCATAGGAGAGTTCGCCGATGAGGCGGGTCTTCTCCTCGTCGCTCAGGTCTTCCAGCAACTCGGTCTGCAGGCCGGTGTCCAGATAGGCGTAGACCGCGGAGGCTCGCTCCGGCGGCATCAACCGCATCAGGCGCACCCGGTCGCTCCGGGGCAGTTCCGGCAGGGCGTGGGCGATGTCCGGCTCAGCCGGATCCGCCAGCACCGCCTGGACGGCTTCCCAGTCCTGCTCGGCCAGCAGGGCCGGCAGATCGGCCAGGCCGGGACGCTCCGGGGTGGCAGTCTCGCTCATGTCATAGGCCTCCGCCGGCGGGCAGATTCAGGATGGCCACCGCCAGGCTGAAATAGATCAGGATCCCCGCCACGTCCGCCACCGAGGTGACCAGCGGGGCACTGGCGGTAGCCGGGTCCAGGCGCGCCAAGCTGAGGATGAAGGGCAATATCATCCCCACCATGCTGCCCACCACCACCACGATGGCCATGGCGATGGCCACCAGCAAGGCGATCTCGGGTCCGCCGCGCCACAGTCCTACCGCCGACACGGCGATACCCATGGTCAGACCCAGGGACGTGGCCACCAGCAGTTCCTTGCCCCAGAGCCGGAACCAGTCCGAGGATTTCACATCCCCCGTGGCCATGGCGCGGACCATCAGGGTGGAGGCCTGGGCCCCGGCGTTGCCGCCGGAGGCGATGATCAGGGGCAGGAAGAATACCAGCACCACTACTGCCGCGATGGTGTCCTCGAAGCTGGCGATGGCGATGCCGCCGAACATGTTCAGGAACACCAGCACCAGCAGCCAGCCGATACGCTTGCGGTAGAGCAGGGCGGGTCCGGCATCCCGCAGGCTCAGGTTGAGGGCGCCCACCGAACCCAGCTTGTGGAAGTCCTCGGTGGTCTCCTCTTCCACCACGTCCATGACGTCGTCCACCGTGACGATGCCCAGCAGCACACCCTCGTCATCGGTGACCGGCAGTACTTCCAGGTCATAGTGCTGGATCAGGCGGACCGCCTCGGCGCGATCTGCGGTGACCGGGATGGTGATCATGGGCTCCGTGCCCAGGCTGGAGACCGGCTCATCGGCCCGACCCATGACGAAGCGGCCCAGAGGGATGCTGGTCAGCAGGCGACGGTCCTCGTCGGTGACGAAGATCACGTTCGCCATCTCGCCCCGCGCCTTCTGTACCCGGATGAAGTCCAGGCTGTCCTGGATGGACCAGTCCGCCGCCACGGCCACGAATTCCGGTGTCATCAGGCGACCGACACTGTTGTCCGGGTAGTCCAGCAGGGTGAGGGCACGACGGATGGCGCGAAAGGGCAGCAGGCGCAGCAGTCGGCGCACCTCGTCCCGGGGCAGGTCCTCCAGCAGGGCGGTGAGGTCGTCGGGCAGCATCTCCGACAGGATGTGGCGGGCATCGGCCTGGGCGACGCGGTCCAGCAGGGCATGCTGGTGATGGGGGTCCAAATAGGAAAAGACGTCCACCTTGCGGCCACGGGCAAGGGCATTGAAGACCCGCTCCACGGCGTCATCCTCCAGGGCCATCAGCACATGGGCGATGTCCTGAATGCGCATGACGTCCAAGGTCCGGCGCAGATCGCTCTGGTCTTCCTGCTCCAGGAGTTCACGGATCGCAAGCAGGTACTGTTCGAATTCCAACTCCATCGGCAGCCTCCCAGGCCGGTATGGGCCGAGACGGAACATTCGCAAAGGACGCACTCCATCCGCGGCAACGGATGGCACGAGGAGGGCCGCTCAAGCGATGCGTGTTAAGGGAACCGAGGACGGCGCCATCGGCATCGGCCGCCTCTGGGTGCAGGGCGACTGATTATAGCAATCCGTCCGGCAGTGCGGAATGTTTCAGGGCAGCACAGTTACCTGGGCGGTGTCACGCACTTCCTCGTAGAGCGTCAGCATGCGTGCTGCCATCTCCCGTGCGCTCCAGGCCAGGGCGCTCTGCCGTGCCTGCAGCGACAGGGTCTGTTGCAGGCACGGATCGGACAGTAGCCGGATCGCCTGCCGGGACAGATCCCGATCATCCTCGGCCACCAGGGCCCCCTGACCGGATGACAGGATATCCCGCGTCCCCATGACGGCGGTGGAGACCACCGGGACCCCCAAGGCCATGGCCTCCAGCAGGACCAGGCCCTGGGTCTCGGTACGAGAGGCGAAGACGAAGCCATTGCCCGCCCGGTAGCAGTCCAACAAGGTGGTGCGCCGGTCCAGGTAGCCGGCAAAACGAATGGTCTGCTCCAGCCCCAGTTGCCGGGTGAGGCGGCGGACATGGCCCATGGCCGGGCCATCGCCGGCGATCACCAGCATGGCGCCGGGGATGGCCCGGCGCACGGTCACCATCATGTGCAGCAGGGCATCGATGTTCTTCTCGAAGGCAATCCGACCCACATGAACCAGCAAGGGGGTATCTTGGTCGATTCCCATACGTTGTCGAAACGCCATGCCGTCCCCGCCGACGAAGGCCTCCTGGTGAATCCCGGTGGGGATGATGGACATGGGCGTTCGCACCCCATAACCCGCCAGGACCTCGGCCATGGCCCGGGAGGGGACGACGACCGCATCCACTTGATTGCACTGGCGTCGTGACAGACGCCGTGCCACGGACCGCATCCAGGTCCGAGGCAGGAAGGAGAGGTAATGGAACAGGTATTCCTCGAAATAGGTATGGTAGGACTCCACCACCGGGATACCCAGGCGCCGCCCCAGTTGCAGGCCCGCATAATGGGCCACGAAGGGGGTGTGCACGTGGATGAGGTCAAATCCCTCACCGGCCAGTTCATCGGCTTGGGCCAGAATCCGGCGCGGTTTCATCATCCGGTCTTCCGGGTCCAGGATCACGTAGCGGGAGGGGATGCGCAGGATATGGGATTCCCCTTCATGCCCGGTAGGATAAGCCGGTGCAATCAGGGTGACGTCATGGCCTTCCCGGCGCAGCTGGCGCCGGAAGGTGGCAATGGAGGTGGAGACGCCGTTGATGCGGGGGAAGAACACATCACTGATCATCAGGATCTTCACTGTCCGCTGCGCTCCCCTAAGGTGTCAGGATCGGCCTGTTGGGGCCGTTTCGGCCGCTGATGTTAAAGTTTTCACATGACGATTCGGTGAACAGGGTGCCCATGGACAACCGGCAGATACAGAACACGGATCCGCAGATCCCCGCCCATCCTCCGGCGCTGGTGCAGCTGGAGGCAGTGAGCAAGCGATTCCGGGAAGGGGGGACGGAACGGGTGGTCCTGGACCGGGTGACCGCCCGGATCAATCCCGGCGAGATCGTGGCCCTGGTGGGGCGTTCCGGCTCGGGCAAGTCCACGTTGCTGAACCTGATCTGCGGTATCGAGGCCCCGGATGCCGGCAGAATCCTGGTGGAAGGGCGGCGGCTGGATACCCTGGATGAGCGCAGCCGTACCCTCTATCGGCGCCGCGGGGTGGGGTTCATCTACCAGTTCTTCAACCTGATCCCCACCCTGACGGTGGCCGAAAACGTGGCCCTGCCCCTGGAACTCAACGGCGTGCCGGCGAGGGAACGCCGCCGGCGTGTCGCGGCCCGGCTGGCGGCGGTGGGGTTGGCGGACCGGGCCGATGCCTTCCCCGATCGGCTTTCCGGTGGTGAACAGCAACGGGTGGCCGTGGCCCGGGCCCTGGCCCATGAACCGCCCTTGTTGCTGGCGGACGAGCCCACCGGCAATCTGGATGCGGAGACCGGGGCCCAGGTGATGGCCTTGTTGCAGCGTCTGGTTCGGCATCAAGGGCGGACGCTGGTGCTGGTGACTCACAGTCCGGAGGTGGCGGTCATGGCCGATCATGTCTGGGAACTGGTGGACGGTCGCCTGCAGGCACGGGGTGAGGCATGACGGGGCTGCCGGCCCGGGCCCTGGTCCGGGATCACCGCCGCCATCCCTGGAATCTGGTCTTTGCCGTCCTGGGCGTGGCCCTGGGGGTGGCTATCGTGGTGGCGGTGGAGATCGCCAACAGCAGTGCCTCCCGGGCCTTCGAGCTGTCCATGGAGACGATCACGGGACGAACCACCCACCAGCTCATCGGTGGTCCCGGTGGCTTGGACGAAGGACTTTATACCCGGCTACGCCGGGAAGGGTTCCGTGACAGCGCCCCGGTGGTGGAGGGCCATGTACGGATCCAGGGCGAGACCTTCACCCTGCTGGGGCTGGAGCCCTTTGCCGAGCGTCCGTTCCGGGACCATGCCGTCGGTGGCCGGGACGGACGTATCAACCGCCTGATCACCGAACCGGGCACGGTAATGCTGGCGGCGCCGACGGCGGCGCGGCTGGGTCTGGCGGAGGATGAGACCTTCTTCCTCACGGTGGGTACGACGCCCCATGCGGTGACTCTGGTGGGCATCGTGTCGACCGACGAGCCGGGGCTGGGAGGATACGTGCTGGCGGATATCGCCACCGCCCAGGACCTGTTCCGGCGCCACGGCCGTCTGGACCGCATCGACCTGATCCTGACGGATGAGAGGCAGATGGCGCGGCTGCGGGAGATGCTGCCGCCGGGTGTCCGGCTGGAGGCGGCCGAGGCTCGCACCCGGGCCACCGCCGAGTTGTCCCGGGCCTTTCATGTCAATCTGCTGGCCATGAGCCTGCTGGCCCTGTTGGTGGGCGCCTTCCTGATCTACAACACCCTGACCTTTGCCGTGCTCCGGCGGCGTCATCTGCTGGGCAACCTGCGCATGCAAGGCATGACCCGGGCGAGTGTGTTCGGACTGATCATCGCCGAGGCGGCCTTGCTGGGCCTGGTGGGCAGCCTGCTGGGCCTGGCGGCCGGGGTCGTGATCGGACAGGGGCTGGTCCAACTGGTCACCCGCACGGTCACGGACCTGTATTTCGTGGTCACGGTGACTCAACTGGCCCTGGGGCCGGCGGTGATCCTCAAGGGGCTGCTGCTGGGCCTGGGCGTGACCCTGATTGCCGCCTTGGGGCCTGCCTGGGAAGCGGCGTGCGTGAGTCCCCGGGAGGCCCTGCGCCGCTCCGGGCTGGAACACCGGGTGCGTCGGGTTCTGCCCTGGCTGGTGCCGGCAGGCGGGCTGCTCATGCTGGCAGGTTTCATGCTGGTGGACTGGCCCGGCCAGGGTCTGCTGCCGGGGTTTTTCGCCCTGTTCCTGCTGATCCTGGGCTATGCCTGTCTGATCCCGCCCCTGGTATGGCTCATGGCCCGGTTGCTGTCCGGCCCGCTGGGCCTTGGCTTTGGGGTGCCCGGGCGGCTGGCGGCCCGAGGCATTGGCGCCGGTATCAGCCGGTCTGGTCTGGCGGCCACGGCCCTGGCCATCGCGGTGTCGGCGACCGTGGGGGTGGGGATCATGGTGGACAGTTTCCGCAGCAGTGTGGGTCTGTGGCTGGGGCAGACGTTGCAAAGTGATCTCTACGTCAGTGCCCCGGGCCGCTCCGGCTTGGGGGTGAATCCGGTGTTGCCGGACGATCTGCCGGCCCGGGTGGCGTCGTTGCCGTCGGTGGCGGAACTGAGTACCGCCCGGCGGGTCCCTCTGTACACCCCCCGGGGACCGCTGGAACTGATGGCTATCGACCCTTCGGTGCAGACCCCTGACGGTTATGTCTATCTTGAAGGGGCCTCACCGGCCCGGATCTGGCAGCGCCTGGCGGCCGAGGAGGTGATCCTGATCTCGGAACCGCTGGCCTGGCGCAAGGGCATCGGTGTCGGCGACAGCCTGGCCCTGCCCACGGACCGGGGCGAGCGGACCTTCGAGGTGGTGGGGGTGGTGCAGGACTACAGCGCGGCTCAGGGCATGGTCACCCTGCATCGGACGCTCTATGACCGTTACTGGGATGACCCCGGCGTGGCGGCGCTGCGGCTGAGCCTGGCCCCCGGGGTGAGCCTGGAAAGCGGGCTGTCCCAGCTTCGGGCGCTGGCGGTCACGCTGGATGAACCGGTGCTGATCACCGCTGCTGGTGAGATCCATGCCCAGTCCATGGCCATCTTCGATCGTACCTTCGCCGTTACCCATGTGCTGCGGCTGCTTACCGTGGGGGTGGCTTTCATCGGCATCCTCAGTGCCCTCATGGCCCTGCAGCTGGAACGGGCACGGGAGCATGCGGTACTGCGGGCCACCGGCATGACCCCCTGGCAGTTGGGGGGCATGGTGACCCTGCAAAGCCTGCTGCTGGGGCTTGCCGCCGGTCTGGCGGCGATCCCCCTGGGGATCCTCATGTCCGATGTCCTGATCCAGGTGATCAATCAGCGTTCCTTCGGTTGGAGCATGATCCGGACCCTGCCGCCGGCGGTGCCGGGGGAAGGGCTGCTGCTGGCCCTGACGGCATCCCTGCTGGCCGGCGCATATCCGGGGTATCGCATGGCCCGGGTGCGCCCGGCCGAACATCTGCGGGAGGCATAGCCCATGTGGATCCGGAAGATATGTCCTGCCGTACTGGCCTTGGCACTCGCGTGGCTGACGGCCTGCGCGCCCGAGTCCGGGCCGCTGGACGATGAACCCCTGGATGCCATGGTCCTGCTGGGGGGGGACATCGATGAGGGGTATGCGCGGGCCGTAACGCCTCGGCCCTTCGTCTTCCCCGACGATCACGGCCCTCATCCCGAGTTTCGCAACGAGTGGTGGTACATCACCGGCAACCTGGACGATGAGGCGGGGCGCCGGTTCGGCTACCAGATCACTTTCTTCCGGCTGAGCCTGGTGCCCACGGTCCCGGAATCGGCGTCGGCCTGGGCCACCAATCAGGTCTGGATGGCCCATCTGGCGGTCACGGACGTGGCGGGGATCGGTCATCGGGCCTTCGAGCGCTTTTCCCGGGGCGCCATGGGCCTGGCCGGGGCACAGGTGAATCCGTTCCGGGTCTGGCTGGATGACTGGGTGCTGGCATCCGATGAAGGCAATGACTTTCCCTGGCGGCTGACGGCCACCTCCGGCGACATCGAACTGGAGCTTCGACTGATGCCGCAAAAGCCCCATGTGCTGCAGGGAGACCGGGGACTGAGCCAAAAGTCTGCGGCGCCCGGCAATGCCTCCCACTACTATTCCTTCACCCGCCTGCAGACCGAAGGCTCGATCCGGGTCCAGGGGCGTGAACATGCCGTATCCGGTCTGTCCTGGCTGGACCGGGAGTGGAGTACCAGCGCCCTGGAGGAGGGGCAGGTGGGCTGGGACTGGTTCTCCCTGCAGTTGGCGGATGGGCATGATGTCATGTACTACCGCTTCCGGCGGGAGGACGGCAGCGAGGATCCCTTCAGCAAAGGGCTGTGGGTGACACCGGAGGGTGATCATTCCCTGATCACCTTCGAGCAGGCGCGCCTGGAGGTGCTGGAGCGCTGGACCGGATCGACGGGGCATCGATATCCGGTGGCCTGGCGCCTGCATCTGCCGGCGCAGGGGCGGGTGCTGGAGATCCGGGCGGTGCGTCCGGATCAGGTGATGGATCTTTCAGTCCGTTACTGGGAAGGGGCGGTGGATGTGCTGGAGGCGGGGGAGGCTGCCGGGCGAGGGTATGTGGAGATGACGGGGTATTGATGGGAGCGGGGATATTTTCGGCTAAGATGGAGCCATAAGGCATTCGTTCCAAGGAGTTAACTTTTGATGAATAATAGTTATGAAAAACCTTACGGGAAGATCATTCGTATCTGGGATCTGCCCACCCGCCTCTTCCACTGGTCTCTGGTGATCCTGCTCTTTGGGTTGTGGTACACCAGCCGGGATGTGATGACCCTGAACTGGCATATGTGGCTGGGCTATGCGCTGATCGCCTTGCTGCTGTTTCGGATCATCTGGGGGGTGATGGGTACCCGCTCCGCCCGTTTTTCGGATTTTCTCGCCGGCCCGGTGACGGTGTTCGAGTATTTCAAGGGATTGTTCAGCGGCGACGGTCATCGCCATCCCGGCCATAACCCCATGGGGGGCTGGGCGGTGATGATCATGCTGGGATTGCTGATGTTCCAGTCCGTTACCGGCCTGTTTGCCAATGATCAGATCTTCAACCGAGGACCCTTTTCCCGCATGGTGTCATCATCCACCAGCGACTGGCTCACCGGGCTGCATAAGCTCAACTTCGATCTGATCCTGATCATGGTGGGTATCCATGTCACGGCGGTACTGCTGTACTGGGTGGTGAAGCGGGATAATCTGATCCTGCCCATGATCACCGGCCGTAAGCGGGTGGCCTGGTATGGGGCTGAGGATGTGCGGTTTGCCAGCCTGTGGCTGGCGGTGCTGCTACTGGCTGTTTGTGCCGCTCTGGTGTGGTTGGGGATCACCTACATCCCGTGATGTGATGGCCCATCGGATCCATCCCCCCCGGGGCCGGCAGGCCGGCCCCGGGGGGGATAGGGGGATTTAGCGCGAGACGCGGAAATCGTCGTGGCAGGCCTTACAGGCCTGACCCAGGCGACCGATCTCCATGCGGACCTCACGCTCGCTGGCATCACTGCTGGCCACCTCAAGCAGGCGGGCGGCCTGGGCCTCGAAGTTGCCGGCCAGTTCATCGAACCGGGCGCGGTTGGTCCAGACTTCGGGCTTGGCGGCGGTGTCACCCAAGTCGGAACCGTCCACATAGCCCTGCCAGGGCAGGTTCGCGGTGCGGGCCATCTGCTCCGCGTGCTTGACCAGGACCTCCCGGTCAAACGGTCTGTCTCCCTGAGCCATGGCGCCCATGGGACCCATGTTCCACTTGAAGACCTGGAAGACGGCCTTTCGATACTCAATGGCATCATCCGCTTCCACGGCCCATGCGGTGCCTGCAGCGACGGTCAGGGCCAGTCCGGCAATCAGTGCCTTTGCAGCGATCTTCATGGTGTCGTACCTCCGTTGTTACTGAATTATCAAGCGTGCAAGTCTATCAATTCCTTCTAAGTATGTAACGCCTGCTTTGTGAGAATGCTGGCCGATCTTTAAGGAATCCCTGTTTCGGCCGCTATCGGGAAATAAATTCGTTCATGCGGCAGGGGCTCCGTTTCCTGTCGGATATCGGCAGCCACATCCAAGGAGCATGCCATGGGAATCAATCTGACCATCCGCCAGCGCCTGATCTTCATGATCGTGGCCAGCCTCGTCTTGATGACTGCCATTGGATTCCTCGGTCTGATGGGCATGTCTCAGGTCGAGCGGCAGCTTAAGACCGTCTACGACGACAGGCTGGTACCCATGGGTCAATTGGGCAATATCAACGAGATGCTGGTGAGTTCCCGCATGAGTCTGCGGATGGCACTGAGCGACCCCCGCCAGCAGGTGATCGATGCGGCCATTGAGGAGGTGCAGGAAAACCGGCGCCGCATGGATCGGATCTGGGCTGATTACATGCAGACCTATCTCACGCCCCGGGAAGCCCAGATGGCGGCGAGCTTCGAAGCCCATCACACCGATTTGCAGCGCCGTGGCATTGATCCCCTGGTGAACGCCCTGAGGGCATGGAACTGGGAGGAAGCAGAGCGCATCCTCTTGGGAGACCTGGCCCGGACCTATCAGCAGGCTACGGACAGCCTCGGGAGATTGATGGACCTCCAGCTTGAGGTGGGCCGGCAGGTTTATGAGGACTCCCTGGTGCTTCACGGGCGTATTCAAAATGGGATGATCCTGATCCTGCTGCTGGGCCTGGCGGCCACCATGACAATCGGGTTATTGCTGATGCGGCGGATCACTGCCGCCCTGGAGCAGCTGGTGACGGCCAGCGGCCGGATGGCCCAGGGTGACCTGCACGCGACGGTACCGGCCAGCGGGAATGACGAATTGACCCGCGTTGCCCGTGCCTTCAACAGCATGGCAGACGGTTTCCGCACCATTCTCGGTCAGGTGAACGGCGCCACGGCCCAGTTGGCGGCAGCTTCGGAGCAGCTCTCCACCGTGACAGAACAGACCCTGCGGCGGGTGGGTGAGCAGCAGTCCCAGACGGAGCTGGTGGCCACCGCCATGAACGAGATGACCGCCACCGTGCTTGAGGTGGCTCGCAGCGCGTCCGAGGCATCGTCTGCCGCCGGTCGGGCCAACGACGAGTCCCGTGAGTCCCAGGCGACATCGGCGCAGGCCATCAAGGCCATTCAGGAACTGGCGGGAGAGATCAGCCGGGCCGCCGACGTGATCCAGAAGCTGGAGGCGGACAGTGAGAAGATCGGTGCCGTACTGGATGTGATCCAGGGCATTGCCGAGCAGACCAACCTGCTGGCCCTGAATGCGGCCATTGAGGCGGCCCGGGCCGGTGAGCAGGGGCGTGGCTTTGCCGTGGTGGCGGACGAGGTGCGGACTCTGGCAAGCCGGACCCAGACCTCCACCCGGGAAATCGAGTCCATGATCAAGACGCTGCAGGACGGTGCCAGGGCCGCCGTGCAGGTGATGCAGTCAGGCCGCAAGCGGGCGGAGGACACCTCGGCGGGGGCCGGCGAGGCCGACAAGTCCCTGCGCGCCATCGTCGCGGCGGTGGGCACCATCACCGACATGAGCGCCCAGATCGCCAGCGCCGCCGAAGAACAGAGCGCCGTGGCCGAGGACATCAACCAGAATGTGGTGCGCATCAGCGAGGGCGGTCATGACGTCTCTTCGGGAGCCCGGGAAACCGCTCACGCCGCCCGTGATCTGGCCCGCCTGGCGGCTGAGCTGAGAAGTGCGGTGGAGCGATTCAGGATCTAGCACAGGCTGTATTCCGACCGTGCAACTGGGTATGCTTGCGGGATGAACATACGCTGCATCACCTTCGATCTGGATGACACCTTGTGGGACTGTGCCCCCGTGATCCAGAACGCGGAACGGATCTTTCATGACTGGCTCACGGCCCACTATCCGCGCATTGCCCAGCGCCATGGCCTGGAGGCCATGGTTCGTCATCGCCAGGCCTGGTTTGCCGAGCGCCGTCACCTGCACTACGACATGACCCGTCTGCGCAAGCACTGGCTGCGCATCCTGGCGGCCCAGTCGGGTTATGGCGATGAGTTGGTGGAACCGGCGTTTCGGGTATTTTGGGAGGCGCGCAACCAGGTGTCTCTCTATGACGATGTGCTGGAGACGCTGGACCGTTTGCGGGGGCATTTTCGCATCGGCGCCATCACCAACGGCAATGCCTGTGTGCACCACATCGGTATCGGTGACCGGTTCGATTTCGTGATCACCTCCGCCACCGCCGGGGTCGCCAAGCCGTCGGCGCGGATCTTCACCGCCGCCTTGGACGAGGCCGGGGTCGAGGCGTCCCAGGCCCTGCATGTGGGGGATGACGCCGAGCGGGATGTGCGCGGGGCGGCCCGGGTGGGGATGCGTACCGCCTGGGTCAATCCCCATGCTCTGGCCTGGGAGAGCGGCGGTTCACCCCCTGATCTGACCCTGCGGTCGGTGTCGGAACTGCCGGCCCGACTGCTGCCGCGCTGACCCGCCATCCCCTCTCCCTTGGGGGGAAGGGTCGGGGATGAGGGGGAAGGCGGATCAGACAGGCTACGGATCACCTTGTGCCAGCACCTCCTCCAGCACCGTCCATACCGTATCCAGCATGATCGGCTGGGCCTCGGCGGTGGGATGGATGCCGTCCGCCTGCATCAGATCCGGTTCCAAGGCCACCCCCTCCAGCAGGAAGGGCACCAGCGGCACGTCATATTCCTGGGCCAGCTCATGGTAGATCCGGTGGAACCTCTCGGTAAAATGTCTGCCCAAGTTGGGCGGTACCTGAATGCCCACCAGCAGCACCCGTGCACCGCTGTCCTGACTGAGCCGGATCATGCGGGACAGGTTTTCCCGGATCTCGCCCAGGGCGGTGCCCCGCAGCCCGTCGTTACCTCCGAGGCTGATGATGACCAGCTCGGGCTGGTGCCGTTCCAGGGCTCGGGGCAGCCGGGTCAGGCCGCCACGGCTGGTTTCGCCGCTGATGCTGGCGTTGACCACAGTCCAGGCATGGCCGTTTTCCTCCAGTCGGTGTTCCAGCAGGGCCACCCAGCCTTGTTCCACCGGGATGCCCCAGGCAGCACTCAGGCTGTCGCCCATGATGAGCAGGGCAGGGCGTTCGGCCGCCGCCAGGGCGGGCAGGCACAACAAGCACAGCAGCAAAAGGAGTCGTGATCGCATGGTGTTGTCTCAATCCTCCGCCGCCGTGGTGTCGGCGAGCAGTCTCGTCAAATCCGTAGAGGGTCCGGGTGGTGAACTTGCCATTCTAAAGGGGGTGGACCTGACCGTGGCAAATGCCGAGGCGGTGGCCATCGTCGGTGCCTCGGGGTCGGGCAAGTCCACCCTGCTGGGTCTGTTGGCCGGATTGGACCTGCCCACGGATGGGGAGGTTCAGTTGCTGGGTCGTTTCCTGGGCGGACTCACCGAAGATCAGCGGGCCATGCTCCGGGCCGGGCAAGTGGGATTCGTGTTTCAGTCCTTTCAGCTGCTGCCGGCCCTGACCGCCCTGGAGAACGTGATGCTGACCCTGGAACTGTCCGGGCGGGCCGGGGATGCACGGGCGGGCGCCCTTGAGGCCCTGGAGCAGGTGGGACTGTCCCGGCGAGTGGCTCATTATCCCGGTCAGCTCTCCGGTGGTGAGCAGCAGCGGGTGGCCATCGCCCGGGCCTTTGCCGCCCACCCCCGGGTACTGTTTGCCGATGAACCCACCGGCAACCTGGACCAGCAGACCGGGGAGCAGATCATCCGCCTGTTGTTCAACCTCAAGGAAGCCTACGGCACGGCCCTGGTACTGGTGACCCACGACATGGATCTGGCGGCCCGGTGCGAGCGTCGCTACCGACTCAGTGACGGCGTGCTGGAGGCGACATGAATCAGGTATTGCGGTATTCCTGGCTGTCTCTGGGGCGGGAATGGCGCGCCGGTGAGTTGCGCATCCTGGCCGTGGCCTTGGTCATCGCGGTGGCGGCCGTCACCTCGGTCAGTTTTTTCACCGACCGGGTGCAGCGGGGCATGTCCCAACAGGCCACCCAGTTGCTGGGGGGCGATCTGAGCATCACCTCGTCGGCGCCGCCGGCGGCGGCCGTCACGGCGGAGGCTCTCCGCCTGGGGCTGGAGACGGCCCGCCATGTGAGTTTCCCCAGCGTGGTCATGGCCGGGGATGCCTCCCAGCTTACCGAGATCAAGGCCGTCAGCGGCGGTTGGCCCTTGCGTGGTTCGGTGAGGATCAGCGGGGTCCTGTTCGGCGATGAGCAGGAGACTCGTGAGGTCCCCGGTCGTGGTGAGGCCTGGGCCGAACCCCGCCTGCTGCAGCTGCTGGGCCTGTCGGTGGGTGACCGGCTGCAGGTGGGGGATCTGGAGATGACCCTTTCCCGCGTCATCACCTATGAGCCGGACCGGGGCGGTGATCTGTTTCAGCTCGGACCCCGGGTGCTGATCCATCTGGATGATCTGGACGCCACGGGACTGGTGGTGCCGGGCAGCCGGGTGAGTCACCGGTTGCTGGTCGCCGGCGGTGAATCCCAGGTGGCGGCGTTTCGTGACTGGGCGCAATCGCACCTGACGGAGCGGGAGCGGCTGGAAGGGGTCGGGGATGCCCGCCCCGAACTGCGAGGCGCCATCGCCCGGGGTGAACAGTTCCTCGGGCTGGCGGCCCTGGTGGCCGTGCTGCTGGCGGGGGGCGCCGTGGCGGTGGCGGCCCGTCACTACAGTGATCGCCAGTCCGATGTGAGTGCGATCATGCGTTGCCTGGGGGCCTCCCGGGCCTTCGTGCTGCAGGTCTTCATCCTGCGCATCCTCTGGCTGGCCCTGGCCGCCAGTGTCGTGGGGTTGGTGCTTGGCTTCCTGGCCCAGTGGGCGCTGGCGGCCCTGCTGGCCCAGTGGTTCCCGGGCACCTTGCCCCTGCCGTCCCTGTGGCCGGCCTTTACCGGCCTGGCGGTCGGCGTGGTGACGGCCCTGGGCTTTGGCTTGCCGGCCCTGCTGCGAATCGGCCAGGTGCCGCCGCTGCGGGTGTTGCGCCGTGACCTGGGGGCGCCGCCCCCGGCCATGTGGCTGGCGCTGGTGCTGGCCCTGACCGCCCTGGGCGGGTTGTTGCTGTGGCAGGCGGGGGATGTGCGGCTGGCGGCCTGGGTCCTTGGGGGGGCCGGCCTGACGGTGGTGATGTTGTGGGGCGCGGCCTGGGCGCTGGTGCTGGGACTCAAGCCCCTGCGTACCCGGGGCGGGGTGGCACTGCGGTTCGGCCTGGCCAATCTGTCCCGGCGCGGGGCCTTGAGCGCGGTCCAGCTGGCGGCCTTCGGGCTGGGGATCATGGCCCTGTTGCTGTTGGCGCTGGTGCGGGTGGATCTGCTCTCCAGTTGGGAGGGTAGCCTGCCGCCTGAGGCCCCCAATCACTTCATGATCAACGTCCAGCCGGACCAGGTGGTCCCCCTGCAGGCACTGTTCGAGGATAAGGGGTTGCCGGCGCCCACGTACTACCCCATGATCCGTGGCCGTCTGACGGCGATGAACGATGTGCCGGTGCGCCCGGAGACGTTCGAAAATCCCCGGGCGGAGCGGCTGGCCTCACGGGAGTTCAATCTCTCCTTTGCCCGTGATCTGCAGCCGGATAACCGGGTGGTGGCCGGGCAGTGGTGGTCCGGCGATTCCGCCGGGCGGGAGTTTTCCCTGGAGGAGGGATTAGCGGAGACCCTGGGAGTGGCACTGGGCGATGTGCTGGAATTCAACATCTCCGGTGAGCCGCTGATCGGTCGCGTCACCAGCCTGCGCAGCGTGGAGTGGGATTCCTTCAATGTGAACTTCTTCGTGTTGTCACCGCCGGGTCTACTGGAAGATCATCCCATGACCTACGTGACCAGCTTCCACCTGGCGGAAGGGCAGTCCGATCTCCTGACGGAGATGGTGAGGCAGTTCCCCAGCATCACCATCCTCGACGTGCGGGCCCTGATGCAGCAGGTGCGTGACATCATCGACCGGGCCAGCCTGGCAGTGGAGTATGTGTTCCTGTTCACCCTGGCGGCGGGGGTGACCGTGCTCTATGCGGCCATTCATGCCACCCGCGATCTGCGCCGGCGGGAAAGTGCCATCCTGCGCACCCTGGGCGCCGGGCGGCGCCAGGTGCTGGTGGGCCTGCTGGCGGAGTTCACCGTCATGGGGGCCCTGGCGGGCCTTTTGGCCGGCGCGGGGGCGAGCGGCATCGGCTGGGTGCTGGCCCGGCAGGTGTTCGACCTGTCCTATGTCTTCAACCCCTGGCTCTGGGTGCTGGGCATCGGCGGTGGCGCCCTGGGGGTGGGACTGGCCGGCTGGCTGGGTGCCCGCTCCGTGCTGCGGCAGCCACCCCTGCTCACCCTGCGGCAGCTCACCTGATCATCATGGAAATCACCTGCCGGGGTTGGACATCGCCCCGGCAGCTACAGATGGATATACTCTGCCCCCATGCGTCATACCCGATACGACAAGTCGTCCCTGGTCCATGAGTCCCGCGAAGCCCTGGCGGCGCGTTTTACGCCTCCCGGGGGAGGGACCGATGTCCGTCTGTCCATGGCCCTCACCTATGCCCTGGCGGATCACGAGCGTCAGACCCGCCAGCCCCATTGCCTGGACGTGGCCGAGAACCTGCGGGTGCTGGGGGTGGACAAGGACACCCTGATCGCCACGCTGTTGCTGGATGCCCATTTCGACGGCAGTCTCTCCGACGAGGACCTGTCCCGCCACTTCGGTGAGCACGTCACCCGGCTGGTGAAGAACGTACATCTGCTCACCACATTCCGCAGTGCCCCGGGTCAGCTGGACGGGGCGCCGGAGCAGGCCGAGCGGCTGCGCCGCATGTTGCTGGCCATGGTGGACGATGTCCGGGCCGTGCTCATCAAGCTGGCCTATCGCCTGCAGCATCTGCGGCTGATGTCCCAGGAGCCGGATGAACTGGCCCGGGCCTATGCCCGGGAGACCCAGGAGATCTTCACCCCCCTGGCCAACCGTCTGGGCGTGGCCCAGCTCAAGTGGGAGATGGAAGACCTGGCGTTCCGCATCCAGGACCCGGATCACTACCGCATGGTGGCCAAGCTGCTGGAAGAGAGTCGGCTGGAGCGGGAGCAGTACATCCAGGACTTCACCGAACGCCTGCGCCAGGCCTTGGTGGAAGAGTATGTGGCCGGGGAAGTGCGGGGTCGGCCCAAGCACATCTACAGCATCTGGAAGAAGATGGATCGCAAGCAGCTGGAATTTCAGGACCTGTATGACCTGCGCGCGGTGCGGGTGATCGTGGACCGGGTTTCCACCTGCTACGCGGTACTGGGGGTGGTGCACAGCTGCTGGCCTCACATTCCCAAGGAGTTCGACGATTACATTGCCAACCCCAAGGACAACGGCTATCAGTCCCTGCATACGGCGGTCATCGGCCCCAACGGCAAGGTGGTGGAGGTGCAGATCCGCACCCGCGATATGGATGCGTTCGCCGAACTGGGGGTGGCCGCCCATTGGCGCTACAAGGAAGGGGGGCGTGAGGATCAGGCCCTGATGCGTGCCATCGCCTCCCTCAGACGCTTGCTGGATCACCAGGAGGATGACCGGGAGTTGTTGGAGGATTTCCGTTCCGAGCTGTTCCAGGATCGGGTCTTCGTGCTGACCCCTCGGGGGGATGTGGTGGACCTGCCCAAGGGGGCCACCCCGCTGGATTTTGCCTACGCCATTCATACCGAAGTGGGGCATCGTTGCCGGGGCGCCAAGGTCAACGGCCGCATCGTGCCCCTGACCCATGAGCTGCGCTCCGGTGAGCGGGTCGAGGTCCTCACCACCCGTCAGGGCGGCCCCAGCCGGGACTGGATGAATCCCAATATGGGCTATCTGCGCACCTCCCGAGCCCGGTCCAAGGCCCGCAGCTGGTTCAAGCTCCAGGATCATGACAAGAACCTCCATGAGGGGCGTCAGATCCTGGAGCGGGAGGCCCAGCGTCAGGGCGTGAGCGAGCCGGATATGGATGAACTGCTCAAGCGCTTCCATCAGCCCAGTCGGGATGAACTGCTGGTGGCCGTCGGTGCGGGTGAGATCACTCCGGCCCAGTTGGCCAGCGCCATGCAGGTGCCCATGGCCCTGACTGCTGAAGAGACCCTCATGGGACGGCGCAGCCGCCGTCCTGCGGAGAAGGGCGGCACTGGCGAAAAGGGCATTCAGATCCGTGGTGTGGGCAATCTGCTCACCCAGGTGGCGCGTTGCTGCCGGCCGGTACCGGGGGACCTCATCGTCGGTTACATCACTCGGGGTAAGGGGGTGACCATCCACCGGCGGGACTGCATCAATATCCTGCGCATGCCTACCGAGAAGCGCTATCGCCTGGTGGAGGTGACCTGGGGGGAGGAGCGTCAGGCCTATCCGGTGGTGGTCCACGTCGAGGCCTTTGACCGCCAGGGGTTGTTGCGGGACATCACCCAGGTCCTGGCCAATGAGCGGATCAATGTCCTGGCCGCCTCCACCCGCACCGACCCGGCGGAACGCTCCGTCACCATGGATCTGACCCTGGAGATTACCGATACGGGGCAGCTCAGTACGGTGATGGACAAGATCGGAGCCCTGCCGAACATCTTTGCGGTGCGGCGGGTGGCCACCGGCTAGCCGCTATATCTGGAGGAGTCGTTTGTGAGACCCTGTGATCGATTGGTGCGGTATTCGACCGCCTTGGTGCTGCTGCTCCTGTCCGGCTGCGCTGCTGTACCCGACCTGCGTCCGCCGCCCCCAACACCCGTGCCGGTACCCGCGCCGGTGCCGCAGGCCCCGATCCCGATCCCGGCGCCTGCCCCTCAGCCTGAAGTGCGTGCCCCCCAGGCCCCGGTGATTGCCGGCGATACCCGGGCGCAGCGTCCGGCCGTGCCCGCCGGTGCCGGTGACCGGGCCGACCCGGCGCCCCCGGCCCGCCCTCCCCAGGCCCCCGCCGTGGTGGCCCTGGCCGGGGATGCGGATCGTCACATGGCCGCCGGGCAGCCGGATCGGGCCGCCGCCGCCCTGGAGCGTGCCCTGCGCATTGCCCCGGCTGATGCCGGGCTCTGGCATCAACTGGCCATGGTGCGGTTGCATCAGGGGCAGGCCGATGAGGCGGAGAGCCTGGCCGCCAAGTCCAACAGCCTGGCCGGGAGCGACCGGGCGCTGCAGTCCGACAACTGGCGCATCATTGCCCAGGCCCGGCGTTTGCGGGGAGATGAGCGGGGTGCACAGAATGCCTTGGAGCGTGCCCGGGCGCTGCAGCCGGGACGCACCGGATGACCGAACAGATATCGGCGGCGGCGGTGCTGGGGGACACCGGTCCCCTGGCGGATGCCATTGAGGGGTTCCGCGCCCGTCTGCCCCAGCAGCAGATGGCCGCTGCCGTGGAGCAGGCCCTGGCGGATGGTGAAACCCTGGTGGTGGAGGCGGGCACCGGCGTGGGCAAGACCTTTGCCTACCTGGTGCCCGCCCTGCTCAGCGGCCGCAAGGTCATCGTCTCCACCGGCACCCGCAATCTCCAGGACCAACTGTTTCACAAGGACCTGCCCCTGATCTGCCGGTCCTTGGGGGTGTCGGTCCGCTGTGCCCTGCTCAAGGGGCGCTCCAACTACCTGTGCCCCCATCGCCTGCGCCTGGCCGCGGCCGAAGGGCCGCTGCTGGAGGCCCGGCTGCACGCCCCCCTGAGGCTGGTGGAGCGCTGGGCGGCGGGGACCCGCACCGGGGATACCGCGGAGCTGTCTCAACTGGCCGAGGATGCGGAAATCTGGCCCCGGGTGACCTCCACGGCGGACAACTGCCTGGGGGCGGAGTGCCCTGAATACTCCGGGTGTTTTGTGCTGCGGGCCCGTCGCCGCGCCCAGGAGGCCGATCTGGTGGTGATCAACCATCATCTTTTGTTCGCGGATCTGGCACTCAAGGACGAGGGATTTGGTGAGTTGCTGCCGTCGGCGGAGGCCTTCATCCTGGATGAGGCCCATCAGCTGCCGGAGGTGGCCGGCAGTTTCTTCGGTGTCAGCCTCAGTGCCCGGCAGTTACTGGAACTGGCCCGGGATACCGTCTCGGAGCAGGTGAACGAGGCCCCGGACATGCCCCAGCTACGGGCGCGGGCGGATGGACTGGGCAGGGCGGTGAAGGATTTCCGGCTGGCCATGGGGGAGGGCATGCGTCGTGCGCCCTGGCCGGCCCTGGCGGCCAGGGCGGGTATGGACGAGGCCTTGCAGGGTCTGCGCGCGGCCCTGCAGTCCCTGACCGAGGCCCTGGAGGTGGCGGCGGAACGGGGTAAGGGCCTGGAGGGTTGCGCCCGGCGGGCCCTGGACCAGATGCAGCGCCTGGCCCTGTTCGACGGCCCCCAGGCGGAGGCGGTCCAGTGGTACGAAACCTGGACCCGGACCTTCAGTCTGCACCTGACGCCGTTGGATGTGGCGGGGCTGTTCCGCCAGCATCGCGGCGCCTGCGACAGTGCCTGGGTCTTCACCTCGGCGACCCTGTCCGTGGATGGCCGCTTTGATCACTTCAACCGGCGCCTGGGTCTGGAAGCACCCCGTGGCCTGCAGCTGGACAGTCCGTTCGACTATGCCGGCAATGCCCGGCTCTATATCCCCGCGGGCCTGCCCGAACCCAATGATCCCCGTTACACGGAGGCGGTGGCGCGGGCCGCCTTGCCGGTGATCGAGGCCAACCCGGGCGGCACTTTCATGCTCTTTACCAGCCACAAAGCCCTGCAGGCGGCCGCCGCCTGGCTGTCCCGACATCTGGACCGGCCCGTGCTGGTGCAGGGAACGGCGCCCCGGCAGGAGCTGGTGGCCCGCTTTCGTGAAGCGGGTAATGCAGTCCTGCTGGGGGCCCAGAGTTTCTGGGAGGGGGTGGATGTGCGGGGCCGCGCCCTGAGCTGCGTGATCATCGACCGTCTGCCCTTCGCCTCGCCGGGTGACCCGGTACTGGAGGCCCGCCTGGAAGCCGTCCGCCGGGATGGCGGCAGTCCCTTTACCGTGCTGCAGATCCCCCAGGCGGTGATCGCCCTCAAGCAGGGGGTGGGACGCCTGATCCGTGATCCGGAGGACAAGGGCCTGCTGGTGCTGTGTGATCCCCGTCTGCAGACCAAGTCCTATGGCCGGATCTTCCTGAAAAGCCTGCCGCCGGTGGGACGGGTCAAGGACCTTGCGGAGGCCCGGGGTTTTCTGCAGGGCCTGGGTGAGCCGTCCTGTCCGCACGCCTGAACTTTTACAACCCGATCGAGTTCCCTGATGACCGCCTTCCATAGCCTTCCCCGTCCCCTGACGGCCGTCCTGCGCCGCCGCCCCGAAGATTTCCTGGTGGAAGAGATCCCCGCAACCCTACCGGAGGGGGAGGGCGAGCATGTCTGGCTGAGCATCCGCAAGCGGGGCATGAATACCGATACCGTCGCCGGTTTGCTGGGGCGCATCGCCGATGTGCCGCGCCGTGCCGTGGGCTATGCGGGCCGCAAGGACCGTCATGCGGTGACCACCCAGTGGTTCAGCGTCCATCTACCGGGACGGGAAGCCCCCGCCTGGTCCGAACACCTGCCGCCGGAAGTGGAGATCCTGGAGTCGCGGCGGCATCGCCGCAAGCTCCAGACCGGCCACCTACAGGGCAACCGGTTCGTGCTGGTGTTGCGTCAGTGTGAGGGGGATCGAGACATCGCACAAGAGCGGCTGACGGTGATGCAACGCCGGGGGGTGCCCAACTTTTTCGGTGCCCAGCGCTTTGGCCGTGACGGCGGTAATATCGCCAAGGCGCAGGCCCTGTTCCAGGGCAGTCTGCAGGTGCGCGACCAGAAACTGCGGGGGATCTACCTGTCCGCGGCCCGCTCGGAAATCTTCAACCAGGTGCTGGCGGCCCGGCTCGAAGACGAAACCTGGGACCAGGCGCTGCCCGGCGATGCTCTGCAACTGGATGGCCGGGGCAGTTTCTTCATTTACCAGGAGGATGACCCGACGGTGCCCGACCGGGTTGCAGAGCAGGCCCTGCATGTGACCGGTCCCCTGTGGGGGCGGGGCGAATTGCCGACGACGGGTGCGGTGGCGGCACTGGAGTCCGGTATCGCGGCGACGATGCCGGTATTGGCCCAGGGGCTGGAAGCGGCGGGCCTGACCCAGGAACGGCGCGCCCTGCGCATCCGCCCCCAGGCCCTGACCTGGACCTGGGAGGACGAACAGACCCTGCAGCTGGGTTTCACCCTGCCCGCCGGGGCCTTCGCCACCACCCTGGTGGAGGTCTTTGCCGACACCGGTGCCGGCGGTGGAGAGGGTTAACCTGGAAGGCCCCGGGTTTGGCCACGGATACTCCCTTCTCCCCCTGAGGGAGGAGGGCCGGGGATGAGGGGGGAGTCCGGGACAGGCGCCGTGCCGTCAGAGGGTCCGGCGCCCGGGTTTTTCCGCCACCCGGTTGCGCAGGTACACCGGCAGCACCGCTTCCGCCGGGACGGCCATGCCTTGGGTAAAATCCCGGGCGGCGAGCCGGGCAACCTCGGCGGCGCTGGGCAGGCAGTCCGCCAGCGGCGCCCCGCTCAGGCAGTCCCGGAAGCGGTTGGTCAGCACGTCCCCATGGGCCGACCAGCCATGCCCCACCCCGAGCCAGCCCTGCCATTCCGGCAAGGGGGCATCGCTCGGGGCGCAGACCTGCTCTTCTCCTGCAGGGATGGCCAGGCCATCCTCATCCCCCCGGAAGGCACCCCAGTAGACTTCCCCCATGCGGGCATCCAGGGCGGCCAGGACCTGATTCGCCCCTTCATCCAGGCCCTGCTGAGCCAGGGCCGCCAGGGTGGAGACGGGCACCACCGGCAGATCGGCGGCAAAGGCGGCCCCCTGGATTACCCCGGTGGCGATCCTGACGCCGGTGAAGGCTCCCGGCCCCCGCCCGAAGGCCAGGGCATCGAGCTGCCCCAGGGATAATCCGGCCTCCGCCAGCAGTCCTTCCATCATGGGCAGGATCAGGCGGGCATGGGCGCGGGGTTCCACCTCGAAGCGGACCCAGACATCCCGGTCCAGGAGCAGGGCGGCGGAACAGGCCTCGGTGGCGGTTTCAATGGCCAGCAGTTTCATCATTTTGCGCGGGTTTTCAGGGGGCTTGGTAGTGAATATGGAGCGTGATCTGATTCTGCTTTCGCATGCCGGGCACCGTAACCGCCCCGATGTGCGTTTGTCCAGCCGGAGATTGATGGGGTTTTTCGACTGGCAGGGGCAGAATTTCGCACTCGGTGGCCTACCGCACATACGATGCAGTGCATAGCGGGGATCATCCGGGGATGGATGCACCTGGGGAGGATACAGCCACTTGAACGCCTCCCACCCATCAAATACCGACAACGCCGTTCCCGGGGCGCCCGAAAAGGCGCCGACCGGCATCTCCGGCTTCGACCAAATCACCGGGGGCGGGCTGCCTCGCGGGCGCACCACGCTGCTCCTGGGCGGGCCCGGCTCGGGCAAGACCGTCTTTGCACTGGAATTCCTGGTGCACGGCGCGCGCAGCCTCGAGGAACCGGGCATCTTTGTCGCCTTCGAAGAGCGCTCGACGCGCATCCTCGCGAACGCCCATAGCTTCGGCTGGAACCTCCCTGAGCTGCAGCGCGAAAGGCTCTCGTTCGTCGACGCGCAGCCCGTGCCCGATCTGGTGCAGTCGGGTAGCTTTGATCTCAACGGCATGCTGGCCGCGTTGCAGGCGATGATCGAGTCGACTGGCGCGCGGCGCATCGTCTTTGACGCCCTCGACATCGTGCTCGCGCTGCTCCCCGACCCCGCCGCCAGACGCGCGGAAACCTATCGCCTGCATGGCTGGCTGCTGGCGCACGAGCTGACCGCAGTCATCACCGCCAAGGCCTTTGGTGACGATGTTTTCCTTATGGGCCAGGAGTCCTTCGGCTTCATGCAGTTCATGGTGGACTGCGCGGTCATCCTCAACCACAAGGTGGTGCTGGGCGTGTCACAGCGCAACCTGAGGGTTCAGAAGTATCGCGGTACCAACTTCGACGAGAACGAGTTGCCGTTCCTCATCGGCAAAGACGGGTTCGAGGTCTCGGTGGCACACCCGCTGGAGCGCGGCTCGCTCACGGTGAGCAAAGAGCGCGTTTCGAGCGGCCTTGAGCGGCTCGATACCATGCTCGGCGGCGGCTACTACCGCGGTGTGTGTGCGCTGATTACGGGCTCTCCCGGTACGGCCAAGACCACGCTGGTTGGCCTCTTCGCGCAAGCCGCATGCCAGCGCGGCGAACGCACCCTGTTCGTGAGCTTCAGTTCCGACCCCAACGAGGTCATCCGCGACCTCGCGTCAGTGGGGATTCGTCTGGCGCGTTACGTCAAGAACGGGCACCTGCGCATGGTCTCCGCGCGCGCCATATCCGGAAGTGCGGAGCTCTACCTGGCGCACATCATGTCCCTGGCGAAGGAGCACAAGGCCCGCTGTCTGGTGATTGACCCGGTGTCAACCTGGTCGTCACAGTCCGGCACCCACCTGAGCGCACACAGAATCTCGGAGCGGCTCATCAACTGGTCGAAGGTCGAGGGCATCACGCTGTTGTGCAGCTGCCTGGTCGATGAGCGGACCGTTCCATCAGAAGACAGCACGTTCCGCCAGATCTCCACGCTTGCCGATACCTGGATCCACTTGAGCTACCTGGTGCAGTCGGGGGAGCGCAACCGTGCCCTTTCGATCATCAAGTCGCGCGGCACGGCGCACTCGAACCAGGTGCGCGAACTGATCCTCAGCAACAAGGGCGTGACCCTTGCCGACACCTACAGCGCAGGCGGTGAGGTACTCATGGGCACCTTGCGCTGGCAGAAGGAAGGCGCAGAGCGTGCAGCCGCCGAGACGGCCGAGGTCGCCAGAAAGGTCAAGCGCGTGAGGCTTGACGCCGAGGAGGCGGAACTCGAGGTGCGGCTGCGGGCGCTGGGCGTGGAGCTCAAGGCGAAGAAGACCGAGAAGGCGCTGCTCATGCGCGCCACCGCCACGCGCCGGGGCGAAACCTCGCGCAAACGCACGCGCATGGAAGTGCTGCGCGGCGCCGATGTCGCGGAAGACAAAGACAAGGATGGCCAGTGATGACTGGGTGCGAGAAGTTCAGCTTCCGGCTCTATGTGGCCGGCGATGCCTGGAACTCGGCCCAGGCGGTGTCCAACCTTGGCGCGGTGTGCCGGGAGCACCTGGCAGGTCGTCATACGATCGAGGTGGTGGACGTGTTCCGCGAGCCACAGCGCGCGCTTGCCGATGGCATCTTCATGACGCCGACACTGATCAAGCTCGCACCTCTCCCCGCCCCCGTGCAGGTGGTGGGCTCCCTCAGCCAGAGGTTGCCACTGATGCAGGCTTTGGGACTGCAGGGCGTGCCGGAATGAAGCCGTCTCCCACAGAGGGCGCGCAAGAGGAGATTTCCGCGCTGATCGCCACACTGCACGAGACCGGGCAGCGCCTGGAGTTGCTCACCGCGGGCGAAGTGGACTCGGTGAGCGACGCCGAGGGCAGGCCCTTCCTGCTACTGAGCGCCCAGGAGCGGCTGCGCCATATCGAGGCCACGAAGCAGGCTGCCGTGCTCAACGCCCTTCCCGCACATATTGTCCTGCTCGACGCCCAGGGTGTCATCGTCTCCGTGAACGAAGCGTGGCGGCATTTCGGCGATGCCAATGCTGCACAGTGCCCGGGTTATGGCGTCGGCGTCGACTACCTCCGGGTCTGCGACCAGGCGCAAGGAGAAGGCTCCGCCGAGGCGAGCCAGGCCGCCGCCGGCATCCGCGCGGTGCTCGCGGGCAAGACAAAGCGCTTCTCGCTCGAGTATCCCTGCCACTCACCGACCGAGAAGCGCTGGTTCCTGATGAGCGCGACCCCGCTCACTGAGGACGGCGGGAACGGTGCTATCGTCATGCACATCGATATCTCGGAGAGAAGGCAGGCCGAAGAGGACCTGCGCGTGAGCGAGACGCGCTTGCGCGAGATGGCCGAGAGCATCCGCGACGTCTTCTTCCTGCGCGACAAGGTGGGCGGGATGTTGTATGTGAGCCCGGCCTACGCGGAGATCTGGGGCCGCAGCTGCGAGAGCCTGTACGTCGACCCGGACTCGTGGCGCGATGCGATCCACCCCGATGACCGTGCGGCGACGCTGAAGAAAATGCGCAGTGAGCTGATGGAGGGCAAGATAGAGATCGAATACCGCATCGTGCGCCCCGACGGCTCGGTCCGCTGGATCGAATCCCGCGGCTTCCCGGTGCGCGATACCGCCGGCACCATCGTGCGTCTCGCCGGGGTCTCCACCGACATCACCGTGCGCAAGCGCGCCGAGCTCAGCATCCAGCGCCTGAACCGGGTGAACGCGATGCTGAGCCGGATCAACGGCCTGATCGTGCGCGTGCGCACCCGCGACGAGTTGTTCGAGGAAGCCTGCCGCATCGCCGTCGAGGCCGGTGGTTTCCGCATGGCGTGGATTGGCCTCACCGACCCCACTTCGATGAAGCTCGTGCCGGCCGCCTCGGCAGGTACCGATGATATTCTCGCCGATGCGAAATCCTGCATGATGCTTCAGGACGACGCGCCGGGCGGGTACGGCCCCTCCGCGATGGCGGTGCGCGAACGTAAGGCGATCCTGGTCAACGATGTCGCAAGCGACGTGCGGATCCTGGATAAGGGCGCTCACCTGCAGCGGGGGATCCACTCGCTCGCCAGCCTGCCGTTGATGATCAACGATGAGGTGATAGGCGTGTTCGGCCTGCAAGCGCCGGA